>JAWLEX010000127.1:0-8387 GCA_041685835.1 Desulfatiglandales bacterium | reverse complement strand
CCCGATAGCGATTTCGATCCCGAAGAAACCAAACTAAACGCTTATTCTTAGTGCCAGTGCTCCTTGACTTTGGGTTGCGGGCAAAGACCCGCATTAGTGGTTAAGGGCCGTGGTTCGTGTTCGGAAAGAAGGGGCGGCAGGGGGGACGCGCCGGGCCCTCAGGGTCGCTCAGGAGCAAGTGGGCCGTGGGCTAGAAACTACGGGTGAGGAGTTGTTGATTCAGGGTGAGGAGGTCCTGCCTGGCCTGCACGTCGGGCAGGGATTCCAGGGACCCGGCGGCCCGTTCCACATATCCCCTGGCTTCCGCCCGAATCTCATCCAGAGAGGGGTCTTCACGTACCCGCCGGATGATATCTTGATAATCTTCATCCTTCGCTCTCCCGGTCTTGAACCGCTCTTCGAGTTCAGCCGCCTCCTCCTGTTCCATGCCGCCCAGTGTCCGGATAAGGGGCAGTGTAATCTTGCCTTCGCGAAAGTCCTTCCCCACCGGCTTGCCGAAAACCTCCCGGGTGCTGGTGTAATCGAGAAGATCGTCTATCATCTGAAAGGCTATCCCCAGGTTCAGGCCGAATTGACCGAGACAATCCTTTTCCCGTTCCTCCGCCCCGGCCGTTATGGCCCCGCATGCGCATGCCGTGGAAATCAGGACAGCCGTCTTGGCCGTTATGATCTCCATGTACTCCTCGCGGGTGAGGGACCAATTGTTCGTGTGGGTCAGTTCCAGCATCTGGCCCTCAGCCATTGTCGTTGCAGAGTTTGTAATATTCTCCAGGAAAGGGAGGCTTCCGCATGTCAAGGCCAGGGCGGACGATTTAGCATACAGGAAATCCCCGCCCAGTACGGCCACATGGTTTCCCCACACGCTCGCGGCCGAGGGTTTTTTTCGACGGAACTCAGCGTTGTCGAGCACATCGTCGTGAAGCAGGCTGGCGGCGTGCATGATCTCGAATATAACCGATGAGCGGAACAGGTCCTCGCCGTCACGGCCGCATGCGCGCGCCGAAAGGACAAACAGCAGCGGCCGCAGGCGTTTACCCTGGCCCAGCACCGAATACCTCGCAATATCTTCGATGATTGGGACCCTGCTGCTCAGATGCCCCTCTAAGGCGGTATTGATCTTTGCCAGGTCTGCTTCGAAAGGGGACGGGGCGCCGGAGCCGGGCTCCGCGCCTGCTTCCTCATGCTGCAATTTGGGTGAGACATTCACAAAAGGCACCTTTAATTCTCTCGAATCCCCGCATCCTCCGCTCCAGGCCTCCTACGCCGCCGGCCTCGGTACCGGGACGAAATCATCAGCTCCATGAATGTGTGTCATCAAAACTTCTTGATAATGTCTTTTATGACAGGGTCTCATGAGTGAGGCACTAACAAAGCGAGCACTGATTGCAAACACTGAAAAATAATTTTATGTTCAAACATCCTCCGTTGTCAAAACAAAACCGTCCGAGGCCCACCGCGTCGTCCCGACGTTTGTCAAGCGTCTCCGTCTACTCCCTCCACCTCTCCCACAATGTCGTAGGGGTGGGCCTCCGTTATTCTGACAGGCACAATAAGGCCCGCCTCGGCCTGTCCCCTGTTAATCAGGACCCTTCCATCCACATCGGGGGCCATAGCCTCGGTCCGCCCGACCAGCAGCAGGTCCGTCTCCGGGCACAATCCTTCCACCAGCACCGGCTCGACCCCGCCCACCAGGGAGCGCCTTCTTTGAAGGGATACCTCGGCCTGAATCGCCATGAGACGGTCAAGCCTGCGCTCTTTTACGTCCCCCGGCACCGGGTCAGGAAGACGGGAGGCGGGCACCCCTTTTTCCGGAGAGAAGGCAAAGGCGCCCATGTGGTCCAGATCGGCCGATGCCACAAAGGCGCAGAGTTCTTCGAAGTCAGCTTCCGTCTCGCCGGGAAAACCCACCATCAGGGTCGTCCGAATGGAGATCTTCCGCGACCGGGATCGAATCCGATTCAGGAGGCTTGAAGGGGATTCCTCAGGCTCCCCGCCCCGCCCCATGGCCCGAAGAATGCCCGGGGCAACGTGCTGGAAAGGGATGTCCAGGTAGGAACAGATACGCTCCTCCGACGCCACCAGTCGAAGGAGGCGGTCCGTGATCCCCGCGGGGTGGGCGTAAAGGATTCGAACCCACTCCGGGCCGCTTATTTCGAGCAGCCCCTCCAGCAGATGCTCCAGCCTGTTTCCGTCTTGGAGGTCCCTGCCGTAAGCCGTGGTGTCCTGGGCCACCAGGTTTAGTTCCTTAACACCCCGGCCGGCCAGCATCTTCGCCTCCTCCAACAAGGAATGCATGGAACGGCTCCTCAACGGCCCCCTGAGAGAGGGGATCATGCAGAACGAACATCGGTGTGAGCAACCGTCTGAGATTTTCAGGTAGGTGCTGAACCCGGGCCCTGAAATCAGCCTGGGTCCTGTTTGTCCGGTCGGGAAAACAGGCCTGCCGATCAGAAAAGGAGGAGGGTCCGGGGGGCCTGCCTCAAGGAGCTCCAGGATGCGACAGGCATCACCGGTCCCGGCCCATCCGTCCACTTCCGGGATCTCCCGCCGCAGCTTGTAACCGTAGCGTTGAACAAAGCAGCCGACCACGAAGACCCTTTTCAGCGCACCCCGGGTCTTTCTTTCCACCATTTCCAGGATCGTATCGACGGCCTCTTCCACAGCGCCCTGAATGAACCCGCAAGTGTTGACGACCACGGTCCCGGCCTCATCAAGATCAGGCACTGGCCGGTAACCGGCTGCATCCAGGGCGCCCAGCATTTGTTCGCTGTCTACGAGGTTTTTCGCGCACCCAAGGCTGACAACAAAGACGCCTTCAGCCCGGGATTCCGAATCCAGGATCATTCCGCTCCTCCCTGACGACCGCAGCCGGTACGGACCCGCTCAGCAGGTGCCCGCCCTCTTGATATTCTCCGCCGTCGCATGGCTGATCCGCCGCCAAGGTGACACTTCGAGCTTCGAGGGAAACGGGGCGGGCGGGGATCACTCAATCCGTTTCAGGCTTCGAGAAAGGCGCCTTAAGAGGGTCAAGGCGAAATTTTTCAGGAAGATGAGTTGAATGGACTCAGGCGACTTATCCAGGAGAGTGGCGCTGATCTTCATGAGAATGCAGTCAGTGTCCGCAAAAACCGTTGCCGCCCGGGCTTCTCCGCTCAGGTATGACATCTCCCCGAAGCATTCCCCTCTCCCGATCACGGCGATGGTCCGGCCGTTTTTCTGAACGGCGGCCCGGCCGCTCAGAATAATAAAAAAGGAATCGTCGATCTCCCCCTCGGCCACCATGACCCGGCCCTTGGGAAACTTTATTATACTGCTCGCATGAAGGACCTGCTTGACGTGATCACGTTCAAAGCCCTCGAAGAAAGGGACGTTGTGAACGTAGTCCACCACATCCTCCGCCCTGACCTTCGCGGTCCGGCCCGGACCCTTGAGCCCCCTGAGTGCCACCCGCAGGTCGTAGGCGACATCGGCACAACTCTGATAGCGTCGATTTGGATCCTTTTCAAGGGCCTTCTTCGTGATTCTGGCCAGGACCTCAGGGACGTCCGCCCGGATTTCGCGGACCGGCACCGGGTCTTCATTGGCTATCTTGTACATGACTGCATACTCGTTGTCCCCGGAAAAGGCCTTTTCGCCGCAAAGCAGTTCATGGAGGACACAACCCAGGCTGAATATGTCACTCTTGTCCCCCCCCGGTTCTTCGCGGACCTGCTCCGGTGACATGTAGCTCGGAGAACCGATGATGCCCTCCGACGCGGTCCGTTCCGATTTGATCCGGGCTATCCCGAAGTCCGTGATGCGGACCGACTCGTACTTGTTGAGCATAATGTTGGAAGGCTTGATATCGCGGTGAATGACGCCTTTTTTATGGGCGTAGTCAAGGGCCATACAGGCGGTGAACATAATTTCCGTCACTCTGCTGAGGGGCAGCAGATCCTCTTTTCGGCAGAAGGGAACCAGGGTGGGGCCGTCTATGTACTCCATGGTTATATAACAGCAGTCGTCGTGCATGCCGGCGTCGTAAATCGCCACAATGTTCGGATGCATGAGTCTCCCGGCGGACTGTGCCTCGATGAAGAACCTCTCCCGGTATTTGTTGGCCTGCTCCTCAACCATGCCGGCGGCAGGACGGGAAATCTTTATACCGACAAAGCGGTTGATGTAGGGATCCTTGCCCAGGTACACCACACCCATGCTTCCCTGACCGAGCTTCCCGACAATCTCGTAGCGCCCGACTTTCTTCAGGCCCGACAGGTCCTTCAGTAGGTCACCGTTTAGAGGGGCCCCTGTTTCCCTGTCTTTGTTCAGAAACTTGAGTTTCAGCCAACTCGTAAACCCGTGCTTTCCCGGCTCGCCGTCCGCGCTGGTCTGCTTTGTCTCCAAGCCGCTTCCCCTCCGGATTTTGGATAGCGGAACATAACACAAGACTGGATGGATGTATATGGCCCCGCCATCACCCTACAGGCCGGCCTCTTTGAAAAGCGCCGGGAGGTCCGGCCGATTCACAATGTCCGTGAAAAGCTCCCCCATCACCTGGTCCGCCTGCTTGAACCCGATTATCCTGACCCTTTCAGCTTCACCCGACACCTCCTGCCTTGTTCTGACCCGGCCGTCTCCAACCAGCCGGATCTCGTAGGCCATCCGGGCGACCCACTTTCGATCTTCCAGGTCCAAGGAAAACGCCTTCAGGTGAATGACCAGCTCGGCATCCGCTCGTTTCCTTTCCGGCGCCGCCTCCCCGCCCAGAGTCCTGATCCTGCGGGCGAATACGTCGCGAAACAGGGAAGGGACGTCCTTCAATCCCTCCCGGGAGGGCGGCTCCCCATCCCGGGCGACGAAGAGGGACACATTTCCGGAGTAATATTTATAGGCCTCCCGGGCCCCGGGGCCCAATATCTCCCGGTCCTCCCGCCCGTCTTGAAAGTTGATGAATACGGCCTTTCCCTCTAGAACACGGGAAGGGCCGGGAAGGCGATAGTCGACCCGCACCTGGTGAACGGATGCGCACGCCGTGATAAAAAGCGGGACGGCCAGGATCATGAACAGAATACTCCCGGCGGGTTGATTTCGAGGCTTCATTTTTCTATTCTCCCTTCACGGTGTCTGTGTCGGTGACTGTGACTGTGTCGGTGACTGTGTCGGTGTCGGTGTCGGTGCCGGTGGAGGCGGAGATGGGAGTGTGCGTGCATGTGTGCAACACCTTAACACCTTGAACCCTAAGATTTCACCTCCGATTTTCCACCCAAGGAAAAGTTTATACAAGTGATGAAGAAAGAAAACCGTATTGCCCAAATGCACCCGGATCCCCACCTGGAAGCGCCGAAAGACCGGGAACTCTTTCAGGAGGCCTGGCACACGGCCCGGGCCCGTCACGGCACCGACATCACGTTCTACCTGCCGGGCATGATCCGATACGGCGGGCGGAGGGGAAGATACCCGGCCGTATCCATTACCGGGACCGCTTGCCGGCTTCAATGCGAGCACTGCCGGGGAAAACTCCTCGAGCCCATGATCCCCGCCGAGACCCCCGAGGCCTGGAGCGAAAAGGCACGGAGGCTGTGGAGGCACGGGGCCCATGGGATCCTTATCAGCGGGGGTTCAGACTCGGACGGCCGCCTTCCGTGGAAGCGTTTTGCCCCCGCTATCGGCCGAATCGCCCGTGAGACCGGCCTGTCCCTGACAGCTCACGCAGGGTTTCCCGACGCAGAGGCCTGCGGGCTCCTGCGGGAAACGGGCGTGCGACAGGCCTTGATCGACGTCATGGGAGACGATGACACGTCGCGTGAAATCTATCACCTGCCGTCACTCGGGCGGGTCATTGGGTCCCTGGACGCCCTCGCGGAAAGCGGCCCGCCCCTTGCGCCCCACATCGTGGCCGGTCTTTATTACGGTCGCATACGGGCTGAAACAGAGGCGGTGCAGATCCTTCGGGGATACGACCTCGATTGCCTCGTGTTCGTTGTCCTGACCGCCCTTCCCGGCACACCCATGGAGACGGTCTCCCCTCCACCCCCCCTTGATACGGCGCGACTGATCGCCCGTGCCAGGGTACTCCTGCCCGACGTTCCCCTCTCCCTCGGCTGCGAAAGGCCTCGAGATCGAACCGGACGGGCCTTGGAGTCCCTGGCCCTCCGTGCCGGCATCTCCAGAATGGCGGTGTGGTCGGAAGAGGCCGTTGTGGAGGCCCGCCAACTCGGGCTCACGCCCCGGTTCCAGGCGACCTGCTGTTCCCTTCCTTACTCTGAGCGGTTTTCCTTTTCGAATCACCGGACCCGGGAAAGCCGGTCTCCTTGAGAAAGCCTTCAATGGCCCGGTTCACGATCTCCGGACTCTCCAGCATCACCATGTGCCCGGCCCCGGGCACTATCTCGAGTCGAGCCCCGGCGATGTTCCGCGCAAGGAACTCGGAATACCGGGCAGGGGTCAGATGGTCTTCCTCTCCACAGACCACGAGGGTGGGGATACGGATTTCGCCCAGACGTTCTCTAACGTCGAAACGGCTGCATGCGGTGAAGTCTCCGTGAACAACACTCGGGGGACACCGCCGCAGCCCCTCCACCACTGTATCCCTGACATCCGGCGGAGCTCCCGGGCCCAGAGCGGCCCTGTCGATGGTCGTGAGGAACCCTTCAACGTCTTCCTCGAGCAGCCGAAAGATTACGGGCGTGACACCCAGCTTGGCCCCGGTGGCCACGAGCACCATCCCCGCGGGCCCGCCGTTCCCCTCAATCGCCATGTCCAGGGCGATTGCACCTCCCATGGAGTGGCCGGCTATGATATAGGGCATCTCTCCCAGGACGTCCTCGAGCACTTGCCGCACCCAGCCCGCGTATGACCGGATTTCCGTCTCGCCTCCTCCGCCCGATCCACCGTGGCCGGGCAGTTCCACACGGTAGAGGACCGTTTCCTCCCTGAGCCGTTTTTCCTGGGGGCCCCATAATGATGCGTCTCCGCCTGCGCCGTGAACAAAAACAAGGGCCGGGCGGTCACCTTTCCTCCTTCCAGCCGTTTCGATATTAATTTTTGTCCCTCGAATCGTTACCTCCATGGACTGCCTCCTTTCCTTCTGCGGTCCGCATCTCCTCCAGGAGGGTCTTCAAATCGTCTTTCGTATTCAAGGAAGGGTGGTCGATGACCTTCTCCATCAAGAGGGAGATGATCTCCCCCACCCTCGGGCCAGGGCCGAGCCCCAGGATCTCCATGATGTCCCGCCCGTTCAATGCCAGGTCCCGGCGCCGCAGGACCGGAGGTTCTTCCAGGATATTCCTGATGCGGACATCGAGTTCCTCCAACACTGTTCCGCGAAGTCCCGGCAGCCCGTGGGCCAGGATGTCGGCCTTTCGTAGAGCAATAAGACTCCCGATTCCTTCCCGTCCCACACGGCGAACCAGGCGGCGAACAGCCCCGTCAGACCAGCCGGGGTCGTATCCGATCATATGGTATCGTATGAGCCGGGAGACGAGTGCTATCATGTCCCTGTCCAGCCGGAGGCGTTCCATAATCATCTCAGCCATATCCGCACTCGCCTCGGCGTGTGTGGCAAACCTCCAGCGCCCGTCGGCTTTCCTGCGCACCCTGGGCTTGGCCACGTCGTGGAGAAGGGCGGCCCATCGAAGGGCAGGGACCGGATCAACCCGATCCACGGTTTCCATGGCATGCCGCAGGATCGTGAATCGGTGGTGCTCGTTCTGCCGCTTCAAGTGGCCCTCCGCCAGTTCGGGCAAGATCCGGTCCAACAGGCCGGTCCGCCGCATAATCCTGAGACCTGTGGAGGGTTTTCCAGCAAGGAGGATTCCCGTGACCTCTTCCCGAATCCGTTCGGGAGCCGCCTCCAGGACCCGGTCCGCTGAGGCCGTCATGGCGGCAAGCGTGCCCTTTTCCACCACGAACTCGAGAGTGGCTGAAAAGCGCGCGGCCCTCAAGAGCCTCAAAGGGTCCTCCACGAACCGGTCGAGGGGCCGGCCCACCGCGCGTACCACCCTTCGATGGATATCTTTTCGGCCGCCTTGAGGATCCACGACCGCCCGGTGAATCGGGTCATAGGCCATGGCGTTGAAGGTGAAATCCCGGTGAGCCAGGTCCTGTTTGATGCTTCCCGGCTCGTCCAGGCTTCCCCGAAACGGGGTGACCTGGCAGGAGAGGCCTTTGTTCAACAGTGTGACCGTATCATGCTTGAGCCTGAAGGAGCGGACTTCCCGGAACAGGCCCTGGATCTCATCCGCACCCGCATCCGTTGCAAGGTCCCAGTCCGATACCGGCCGGCCCATGAAAGCCTCTCTCACGGCTCCGCCCACCACCCAGGCCTCGTGTCCCGCTCCGGCCAGGCGCTCGAAAATGGACCGGATGAACGGAGGGATGGGAATATCCAGTCGTGCCTCACCACTGTT
>JAWLEX010000126.1:0-8437 GCA_041685835.1 Desulfatiglandales bacterium | reverse complement strand
CGCGCAACCTCTTGATCTCCTTGATCTTGACAAAAAATCCTCATTTCTGAATTGGAAACTTGCCAGTGCCCAAAAAGCGTTTCTGGATGGGCACTAGCTCGAATGTGCGGGAGGCCTCATGCCACTGCCCAACCTCCATGTGTACCAAGCCGATGCGATACTGTGCTTCATCAGCGGCCTCGGCCTGCGGATAATCGGTAAGCACGCGCTGGAAGTAATAGACCGCCTCTCCGATATCACCCTGAAGCCGACAGGATTCCCCGATCAGAAAGAGGGCCTTCTCGCTCGGAGCACCGGGGCTGTAGGATTCGTGAACTTCCCAGAGGATTCTGCGGGCCCGCTCGAAACGCCGCAGCTTCAGATAGCACCACCCGGTCATGCAGCGTGCCTCGGGGACACGGGAGTCGTCCGGAAAGAAGTAGGTCAGGCGCTCGAGCTCCTGCGCGGCACGATCATACTCCTCCCGCTCCATATAGTGTCTTACGAATTCCATCTGCTTTTCGCTGTCCAAGACAATTTGGGTGGCATGCGCCACAGAAGGATGTATCATGACCGCGACAACGGAAAGCAGGACCCACAGCAGGGCTCTTCGATTCATAATTTCCTCGTTGAGGAGTAGCCGAGGCGATTTCTTAAGTCAAGGGGCAAACCCACGGTCCTGTTGACAACCCGTGGCCCAATTGATAGTTACCTTCATGGACTCTCAGCCAACCCTCCTTAACTCATCCGGATCGCGAAGCCCAGTGCCTCGCCCTGGCGAAGACGTGGCTCGAACCCTTGTTGCTCCAGCAATAAGCAAAGTCCATTCACGGCCGGCCTTTACAGCGCCGGCCGTGGTTTTGAGTGAGGGGGGCGGCAAGAGCGACTCCTTATTGAAGGTTATGACCCCAGAGGATTTATGACCCAGGGAAAGACCGTTGAATACATTGATCAAGGGAAATTCATCTGCACACTCTGCCTGGAGGACAAGAGCGGAAGGCTTCACCTGCTCACCACCCAGAATCGCCAGGTGAATGTCTCTGCCAAGCGCGTGCTCCTCATCTCGAGCCGGCCCCTTGACGACCCCTCAAGACCCAGGGAGGACCTGCTCGCCGGCCTCCGCCGGGCCGAGGAACGGCGGAACGCACTCGCCCGGGAGGTGCGGGTCCGCGAACTCTGGGAGCTCATTCACGACGAAAACGAGAGCTTCGACTACCGCTACCTGGCCGAACTCTGCTTCGGAGAAGGCGTGGACGACGATCACATCTCCGCTGTCGTGAGAGCGCTTTTTGAGGACAAGCTCCACTTCAAGCTCAAAGACGGGCGCTTTCTCCCCAATACGCCCGAGCGGATCGATGAGATCGTCCGCCGGCGCGATGAGGAAGTCCGGCTGGAACGGCTTCTCAGCGAAGGCTCAGAGTGGCTGCGGCGTCGCCTGGAAGGAGAAGCGGCGGGGGAACCGGAATGCGTTGACGAGGTGGTTCGCCTCCTTTGCTCTCTGGCCCTCTACGGCAATGATTTCCCGGAATACAAGCACGCCCGGGAGCTGCTGTCGCGGGGGGGGTATTCGGATCCCCGCGTGGCTCGGAAACTGCTGATAAAGCTCGGGGTATGGGAGGAAGACGAGGACCTGGACCTCCTGCGGCTGCAAATCCGCACGGACTTCGGCGATGAACAGATCGCCGCATCCGAGGCCCTGAAAAACGCCCTTATCGACACAACAGCAAGGGAGGACCTCCGCAATCTGGAGACCCTGACCATCGACGGCCCGGCCACCCGGGATTTCGACGACGCCTTGAGCCTGGAGGTGAGTGATGGAGAATTCGAGGTGGGTGTCCACATTGCCGATGTGGCAGGGTCAGTGCCCATGGACTCGCCCATTGACCGCGAGGCGTACCAGCGAGGCGTCTCTTTATACCTGCCTCGAAGACAGGTCCACATGATTCCGCCCTCGCTCTCACAGGACACGCTCAGTCTTGTGGAAGGCTTCGACCGGCCGGCCATAAGTCTGCTCTGCCGGATGAACCACAAAGGGGAGGTCCTGGGTTTCCGCTTCACACCCAGCCTCATCCGGGTGAAACGGCGGCTCACATACGACCACGTGAACAATCAATACAGGGAGGACCCGCTTCTCCGCCGAATGCACGGCCTCGCCACCGCCTTTCAGCAAACGAGGATCGAGAAAGGGGCGCTCGTGCTTTCGACACCCGAGCCGATCATATCCGTCGACAATAAGGGAGGGGTCTCCATTGACCTGGTCGAACAGGACACACCGGCCCGTATGCTCGTGGCCGAGTTCATGATCCTCCACAACTGGCTGGCGGCCCGGTTCTGCCGGGATCGACGCATCCCCATCCTCTACCGCGCGCAGGACGAACCCTCCGATCGGCTGAAAAAAGAGGAAATGGACCCCCTCTTCTTCGTCTTCATGCAGCGACGGAAGCTTCAGCCCATGACGATCGACACGGACCCGGGCGCCCACGCCGGCCTGGGTCTGGAAGTATACACAAACGTGACCTCTCCGATCCGGCGTTACCTGGACCTTGTAATCCAACGCCAGATCCGAAGTACACTCTTGGGGGGTCCGCCCCTCTATGATGCAGAAACCCTGGACAAGATCCGCATTAATGTGGAGTCGACCCTGAAGGATCTTGCCTCGGTTCGGAGAAACAGGACTCGATACTGGACCCAGAAGTACCTTCGCCGGAACCTCAGCCGCCCGCTCGAGGCACTTGTGCTGTGGTCCACGCGCAACCGGCACCGGATTCTGCTCACCGAGGTCATGCTGGTCACTGATCTGAAGCGAAAAAACGGCCGGGACCTGGAGCCGGGCAGCCGAATCCGGGTGGCCGTGGAGAAGAGCGATCCATGGGAGGACGTCCTGACATTGGGCCTGGTGGAAGAGCCGGCTTAACACCTCTTCACCTTAGACCTCAAGAAACACCGTCTACATCAAACGCCCCGTCGTATATGAGGCGCCCTGTGTCATCGTACACCACCACCCGGATCGATTCCACCCCCCCGTTCCCGGGCCGGCTGTCGAACTGTCCCCGGATGGGCTTGAACCTTTGAATGATAAAGGGCTGACCCACCCGGTAGTTCACCGGCATGCCCTGCTCAACTTCCCCCCTGGGATAGACTTCCCACCACGAGGCTCCACTGTCGTCCCCCGACGCCAGAATGTGGATGTAACCACTCACCGGTTCATCGTCCTCGGCTATGTTCACCAGGTTGAACGCCACCTTGACCCTGCCTGTCTCCTTCTCGATGCTCATCTGGTCGATGTCCACGAGGCCCGGCACAGCCTCTTCGGACGTGGTTCTCGTTTCCAGAGCCGCCTCCTCATCGGCTAGGGTCTGGGATGCGGCGGCCCCGGAAAGGCCCTTTTCGGTTTCCAGCGAAGCGATATAGCCGTCCAACACGGCCACGTACTGCTGGAACTTGAACAGAGAACGCTCTGCACGGGCGAGTTCGAGCTCGAGCTGTTCAATCCTCGCCTTTTGTGCTTCAGTCTCTCCTTTTAGTTCTATCCACCAATGTGCCACGACAATGGAGAGGGGGAAATAGAGCGCCAGAAAAAGCAGCGCCCCGAAAAGGACCCGGGGAGAGACTTTAAAGGAGCGCACCTTGCCGACACGCCCCATGATCATGATGGTCCATCGTTTCGCGGCGGGGTCCTTGTACTTAGGCCCTACGGGGCGCTCCGGTCCAGCTCCTGCCATTCCTCGCTCTTGATCTTCCACTGCTCACCCCTCTTTATCAGGAGGAGTTCTTTCATGCCGAAATCCCGTTAGTCATCGGCGCGGTAATCCTGCTTAAAAGTGCCCCTGGCCCGCGTATTGTCCGGAAGGTTGATGTCCGGATCACTGATTTCCACCCTTATCAGGTCCTGCTTCCGGTTCAGTCTCCCCCGGTGCCGTTTCCATGCCTTCAGGTCCATGGCCCGCGAGCGGAACGAGCTGTCGCAGCAGTCGCGGGTGCCGCCAGCCAGCCGACCAGCCTGAGGATGGACACGCGGTGAGCCTGTTTCATCTTCATCGCATCATTCACCCTGGAAGGAATTCATTTTGGGCGTTTTGGCTCCTTTTACCCGTCATGGTTTTTCGAACACGCGGGCGAAGATGTCGTCAACATACCTGAGGTGATATTCCGTACTGAACAACTCCTCGATGTCTCTTTCCGAAAGGTGCGCGCGCACGTCAGGGTCTGAAAGCAGGAGCGACTTGAAATCCTCTCCTTTGTCCCAGACCTTGAGGGCGTTACGCTGCACAAGGTCATAGGCCTCCAACCTGTTCAGTCCCAGAGAGGAGAGACTTATGAGCACCTGCTGGCTGAATATGAGGCCTTTGAGGAGATCCAGGTTTCGTTTCATATTCTCAGGATACACTACGAGGCCGCGCAGGATGCCCGTTAGCCGGTTAAGCATGTAGTCGGCCAGGATCGTGCTGTCCGGCCCGATGACCCGCTCCACAGAGGAGTGGCTGATGTCCCGCTCGTGCCACAGGGCCATGTTCTCCATGGCGGCTACGGCGTTGGTCCTGAGAAGCCTCGCCAGCCCCGAGATGTTCTCGCACCCGATCGGGTTCTTCTTGTGGGGCATGGCCGACGAACCCTTCTGCCCTTTGGCAAAAGGTTCCTGGGCCTCCAGGACCTCTGTGCGCTGCAGGTGGCGGATCTCCACGGCTATCTTCTCCATGGTGCCGCCAAGAATCGCCAGTGCTGAGAAGTATGCGGCGTGCCGGTCCCGTTGCACGATCTGCGTGGAGACAGGGGCCGGCCGGAGGCCGAGACGTTCACAGACCTTTTCCTCAATGGCAGGCGGCACATTGGCGAAGGTCCCCACTGCCCCTGAGAGCTTGCCCGCGCTGATCTCCTCCAAGGCGGTCTCGAGCCGCCGGAGATTGCGCTCCATTTCCGCATGCCACAGCGCCAGCTTGAGGCCGAAAGTGACCGGCTCCGCATGGATCCCGTGGGAACGACCGATCATGACGGTGTGCTTGTGCTCAAAGGCACGGTCCTTCAGGACGTTCATGAGCCCCTTCACGTCCTCGATGATAAGAGTCATGGCCTCCTTGAGCAGGAGAGCGAAGCTGGTATCCAGGACGTCGGAGGAAGTGAGCCCCATGTGTATGAACCGGCTGTCCGGCCCCACGTACTCGGCCACACTGGTGAGAAAGGCGATTACGTCGTGTTTGGTCTCTTCCTCAATCTCCTGGATTCTCTCGACAGAGAAGTCGGCTTTTTCTTTAATCGTTCTGAAGGCTTCGAATGGAATCAAACCCTCTTCTGCCATGGCTTCGCAAGCCCTTATCTCAACCTCCAGCCATTTGGCATAGCGGTTTTCATCCGTCCAGATGCGGCCCATCTCAGGGCGCGTATATCGAGGGATCATTATCACCCCGGGCGCGGCTTGATGTGATCACCGGCAAAGAGTAAAAGATAGGAAGTTATACATAAATGAGCTACAATTATACAAACAAAATATTAAAAATCAAGTTTTTTCATTCTGTTTACCATTTCCACCCTTAAGGCTCAAGCAGGAGTCAACCAAGGCCGTTTGCACATTGCAACGGTTGGGCAAAAGGCGGGGTCCCCCCCGGGCACGGCGGGAGCGCCGATCCAGACGGACTACAGCAGAATCCGGTTCTCCAGGGACCTGGTCTCTCCCGCCGATATGACCCTTATGGCAGGCCGGCCCCTCACCGGGCACTTGTTCTCGCAGATACCGCAACCCACGCACTGCTGGAGGTCCACGTAGGGAAGCTGGACCTTACGCTCCCCCCCTCCGTCCGCGTCAGGCACCGATTCCTCTTTCAGTGTGATTGAGTTCGGCGAGGTGGGGCAGTGTTCCTGGCAGACAATGCAGGGGCCGTTTCCTGACCAGGGAAGGCACCGTCCCCGGTCCAGAAAGGCGGATCCTATCCGTATGGGGGTGTCCACTTTTTCGCGGGCCATTATCTTCCGAATGGCCCCGGTTGGGCAGACATCGCCGCACAGGGTGCATGTGTACTCGCAATACCCCTGAAGCATATTGAGGTGGGGCGTCCAGAAACCCGCCATTCCGGCCTCGCCCAGCGTGGGCTGGATCACGTTCGTGGGACAGACCTTCATGCAGAGACCGCATCGCTGGCAGAGCCTGAGAAACTCGGGTTCCGCCTCGGATCCCGGGGGCCTTATCAACCTAAGATCCGGAACCCCGGTGGCGCGGGGATCAAGCCGGCCCAGGAAGGGCAGGGAAAACCCCGCAAGGATCCCTCCCAGAACGGCCCGCCGTCCCATGTCCGGGGCGGGATTGAGCCGCGGCCTCCCCAAGGACATCCGGAACCGGAGCGCATCCTCGGGACAGACATCGAAGCAGTTGAAACACAAGACGCACTCTGACGAGCGCCAGGCCTCGCCGGGCTCCGGCGATGCCGCGCCCTGGCACCCGGCCGTGCATTTGCCGCAGTGGGTGCACGCGGATTCGTCCTTTTCGAGCTTAAGGATGCTGACCCGGCTGAACAGCCCGAGCAGGGCCCCCAGGGGGCAGAGCACGCGGCACCAGAACCTGGGCCGGATCCTGTTGAGAAAAACGACCACCAGGAAAAGGGCCCCGATGAACCATCCTGTCTGAAAGGCCGTATGCCCGTATCCGAACACCGGGGCCACCAGGACCTCGGCGCCGTAACTCAGCAGGTTGAGGAGCTTGATGTCACTCAGGGCCAGGGCGTCGAACCCCGCTTTGAGCGCTTCCCCCAGGCCGGGTAAGATGCCCAGGCTTATGGATCGGAACAGGAAGGAGATGGGATCCATCCAGCCCGTCGCGTTCAGGCCTAAAACCGCTGACAACAAGAGGGACGTGAGGACGAAGTACTTGATACGGCTTGAGGGCGTGCGTGTGGACGCCCGAACCAGCGCCTGCCCCTTGAGCGCCGGTCTAATCCGGCCCGCCAAGTGATGAATCGTACCGAACGGGCAGATGAACCCGCAGAAGAATCTCCCCAGAAAGAACGTGGCCAGGACCAGAATGCCCGCCCAGAAGGCCCCCTGAATAAGAATTCCCGACGAGAGGAGCGTGGTCAGGACCACCAGTGGATCGAGCTCGAAAAAAAACCCGACCGGCAGCTCAATATCCAGTTCGGGCCCCTCCGAGAAAACCAGGGAGTAGTTCTGGTAAACGTCCTGGGGCAGCCGGCTTTCCACCAGGAGGAAGAGAAAGAACAGCAGGAATATCCCCTGGCTGATCCTGCGGATCCACTTAAGATGCCTCGCCCTCACAGGCTCACCCTCTTGACTTTAAGGGTCGTTATGTCCGATGTTCCCAGCCCCGACTTCTCCGCCAGGGCTATAGCGCCAACAGACCCGGGCGACATGCCGAAGAGCCCGGCAGCCCGAGCATCCGCAGCCACAGGGTCCTCACACAGGATCAAGGTGTTCTTCACATCCACATCTTCCGGCCTGCCCCCGGCGGGACCGTTTCGCACCATGACTCGAATCCCGTCCACGAGAGTGACCGCGGGCCTGAAGAATTGTGCCAGATCCACTATGGTCCTGTTGATGTCCTGGTGAAGGGCGTGTCGTCTTCCGCCGACCCCGCCGATCCAGTTTTTCAGACCGAGGGTCAAGGAGGTAAGGCCGTGGGTCTTGGCAATGGGAAGGTTGATGACCCGGTCTGCCTCCACCAGAGGAACATATACCGGCCACACGTCCAGCCGGTCCCCGTGAATACGCATCTCGCGCATCAGAGAGCTTCGCGGGAATACCAGATCCGCCCCGGTCTTCTCGGCCACGCGTCCCGCCCCGCTCAGCGCGAAGCAGCGACGGGCGTCGTGAATCGTGTTGTCCACGATGCGGACGGTCTTGGCGCCGGCCTCCCGGCAAAGCTCGACCATGGCCTCCAGGACCTCCGGGTTTGTAGTGGCGGCAAGCTCAGGGGGATTCGCCCAGGACAGATTGGCCTTGAGAGCCACCACATCCCCCCTGGACACAAAACGGCCCATGCCGCCGGCCGCATCCAACACCTTTCCGACAAGGGCCTTGACATCGTAGCCCTCTGTCTCACCCACTCCCTCGACGAGGACACCGGTGGACGCCCATGCGCCCCCGGTGCCGGAAAGGATCCCGGCGCCCATGCAGCCGGCTGCCAGGCCTCCCCCGATTCGCGCGATCCGCTTCAGTGATTCCCGCCGTGTGATGCAGTTATCGTTTTTCATGGCTCAAGAACTCCTTTTATCCCTTCTACGGCCGCAAAGTCACCCTGTTGTTCGGTATAGATACCGTATTATAGAGAAAAACCCGGGCGGGTCAAACGGAACTCCGAGGCCGGCTTATCCATTGATAATTCATGTGATTAGTGTCATTCGCGGAAGTTGTTCATTTGCTTTTCTTATCTAGTGCCCATCCAGAAACGCTTTTTGGGCACTGGCAAGTTTCCAATTCAGAAATGAGGGTTTTTTGTCAAGATCAAGGAAATCAAGAG
>JAWLEX010000125.1:0-8532 GCA_041685835.1 Desulfatiglandales bacterium | reverse complement strand
GATAGCGATTTCGATCCCGAAGAAACCAAACTAAACGCTTATTCTTAGTGCCAGTGCTCCTTGACTTTGGGTTGCGGGCAAAGACCCGCATTAGATTTTCACCGAATCGGATTCATATGGGTATACTTCATTTGCGGATTGGAAATGTGCCGTTTCACGAAAAGCATTTACGGATGGGCGGTAAGTTCACGTTGGAGTTGATTTTCCATGGGCCGGTGAGATATGGTGGCTGCAATTCTCAGAGAACACAGGAGACAGGTTGCCCTGAGAAAATCGCCGATTTGGAGGAACATGCCATGTCATTCAAGGAAAAAGTTCAGGATGCCCTGAACAAGGTCCGCCCGTCTCTTCAGGCCGACGGCGGCGATGTGGAACTCGTCGATGTGGACGAGCCCGCCGGTCTGGTCAAGGTGCGGCTTCAAGGCGCTTGTGCAGGATGTCCCATGTCGCAGATGACGTTGAAAATGGGAATCGAGAAGGTGCTCAAGCAGAACGTCCCGGAAGTCAATCGTGTGGACTCGGTCTAAAACGCCCCCGCCCGGGAGGTGCCGTGCAAAACGGGGCCCTTTTTGCCCTCGATCGGCGCCCTTTAGAGTGGGTCATGTGTTAACTCGTTTCCATCCAGAAATGGTCTTTTTTGCCAATCTCGGCGTCAATCTGCGAGGTTGACAAAAAATCCTCATTTCTGAATTGGAAACTTGCTGTGCCCAAAAAGCGTTTCTGGATGGGCACTAACTCCATCCTTGTCCCGGCCTCAACGACCGGGGCGCGGAAAACTACAAAGAAAAGGAGGTCAAGACAGATATGGACATCAAGAAAATCGGCGTAGTGGGTGCAGGCGCCATGGGAAACGGAATCGCTCAGGTTGCCGCTCAAATCGGCTGTGATGTAGTGCTACGTGACATCAAGGACGAGTTTGTGGAACGGGGCATGAAGGCCATCGACAAATTCCTCTCCAAGAGCGTGGAAAAGGGAAAGCTCGAGGCGTCTGAGAAGGACGCCATTATCGGACGGATCAAGGGAACCACCGACATGGGCGATCTCAAGGACGTGGATTTCGTCGTGGAGGCCGTTATCGAGGACCTGGAGCTGAAAAAGGGCGTATTCAAGGAACTGGATGATCTGTGTCGACCGGAAGTAATTCTCGCTTCGAACACCTCCTCCATGTCTCTTACGGAGATCGCCGCAGCTACCAATCGGCAGGACAAGGTCTGCGGCATGCACTTTTTCAACCCCGTGCCTATAATGAAGCTTGTAGAGGTCATCCGCGGTTTCTCCACCAGCGACGAGACCGTGGCCGCCACCACGTCACTGGCCCAGAAGATGGGAAAGGTCACGGTGGAGGTCAAAAAGGACAGTCCTGGATTCATAGTGAACCGCATCATGATTCCCCACATGATAGAGGCCATAAAGATTGTGGAAGAGGGGATTGCATCAATAGAAGACGTGGACATTGCGGTGAAAAACGGCCTTAACTACCCCATGGGCCCGTTCGAGTTGATGGACCTCACCGGAATCGACATCGCCTATTTCGTCAACGAATACTTCTATAAGGAGTTGAATAAGGAGTCCAAGTGGGTATCGCCCAATCTCCTGAAGACCATGATCCGCGCCAACAAACTGGGCCGCAAGACAGGCGGGGGGTGGTACGACTACAGCTAGTTTCCATCCAGAAATGGTCTTTTTTGCCAATCTCGGCGTCAATCTGCGAGGTTGCTTGTGCGGCGTACTTCAGTACGCCTCCGCGCAACCTCTTGATTTCCTTGATCTTGACAAAAAATCCTCATTTCTGAATTGGAAACTTGCCAGTGCCCAAAAAGCGTTTCTGGATGGGCACCAGCTAGTCCGTGCCCCTTGGCGGTCCTGTAATTTCGCCCTAACATATTGATCAATAAAAAAAGGCAGCCCGAGTAAAATCGGGCTGCCTTTTTTTATTGTTCCTGGGGAAGCGGCTTTTCCGGCTGGAACCGGGAAGGGGTTACACTCCGCTTTGGTTACTTGTTCTTATGTCGTGAACGCTTTTTCAGTTTGCGATACTTGTGTTTCCGGATCTTTTTTCGCCTCTTCTTTACTACGCTGGCCATTCGTGTCCACCCCCAATGAATATAAAAAAATTATCATATCAACCTATCAATAACATTGTCAAGCAAAGAATTCTAAAAAAAGGGAGGTCCCACAGGCTTAATTTACCGCGGTATTCTTTCTCAGTTTACATAATATATATTATCAGACGTTATCTGCTTGAGCCTTTTTCTTGTTTTTCTGTTTGTTCTCGTAAAGGGCGTGGTCCGCTCTATCCACCAGCTCGGTTTCGGTCATCTTTCCATCGAAGAGTTCGACCCCGAAGCTGGCCTTAATCTTACCGTATTCATTGAAACTCTTATGAAGGCGGTCCACGATGGTCGATGCCACTTCGGCGTCCGCGTCGATCAGAATGACGGCGAACTCGTCGCCGCCGTATCGGTATCCCGTGTCCACGCCTTCCCGGATGCATTTTTGAATAATGTTTCCCACGTCGCGAAGTATCTCGTCCCCGGCAAGGTGCCCATGCTCATCGTTGTAAGCCTTGAAATCATCCAGGTCGATGAGTATGATTGCCAGATTCCGGCCCTGCCGCCCGGCGCGCACCACCTCTTCCCTGAGACGGTTGTAGAACCGCCGGTGATTGTACAGGCCTGTTAGTGAATCTGTGACCGAGAGGCGGTTCAGTTCCTCCAGAAGTGTCCGTTCGTTGATGATCCGCCTGATTTTGGCCTCCAGTTCCTCTATATCGAACGGCTTCTTTATGAAGTCGCTCGCGCCGGCGTTGATCACATCTACATAACGGTAACCTTCGGAATACCCGGTCATGGCAATGATTCCCAAGTCCGGGTAGCGGCTCCTGGCCGCCTTGATCAAATGCATTCCGTCCATCTCCGGCATCTTCATGTCGGTGACGAGAAACGTGAACGGCCTCTCCTCCAGGACCTGCAGGGCCTCATGACCGCTGGAAACAGCCTCGGCGTTGAACCCGATGGTTTCCAGGAGTCGAAGCAGTGTCTCCTGTACGATGCTGTTGTCATCTACAACGAGCACTAGTTCCCGGCTGTCGTCCGGCTTGGGGTCAGGCCTTTCCATGGTGTCCGTTCTCGGGCATTTATGAGTCTTCCCGCCGGCAGGCTGTTGAAGCGGCCCTGTTGATCGACATAACAATGGCTTCACCGAGAAGCGAATTGGCCCGTCCTTCTTTAATTTTAACTTTAACTAAATCACCTATGTTTTTGGTTTTTAAGTCAAAATTGACAACCCTATTGCAGTCGGATCGGCCGGTGGACTGATCGCCCTTTTTGCTTGGTCCCTCTACGAGGACCTCCATCTCGGTACCTTCGAGCGCCCGGTTATTTTCCAGTGTGATCTGCTTCTGCAGGCCCTGCAGCAAAGAGAGCCTGTCGGTCTTTACCGCTTCATCGATTTTGTCGGCAAAGCCGGAGGCGGCGGTGCCCTGCCGGTCTGAATATTTGAACGAATAGAGGTTGTCGAACCGGACGTTTTCGATCAGCGACATGGTATCATGGAAGTCTCCGGCCGTCTCTCCGGGGAACCCCACCATCACGTCGGCCGTGATTCCAATGCCCGGACAAACCTCGCGGAGCCGGGCCACGAGCTCCAGGTATTCCTCGCGGGTGTATTTCCGGTTCATGCGGCGGAGGACCTCGTTGGATCCGGCCTGAAAGGGAAGATGGATGTGCCCGCAGAGGTTCTTCAGTTCCGAAAAGCTCCTGATAAGATCACCTGTCAGGTCCTTGGGATGAGATGTGGTGAAACGAAGCCTCTTAAGGCCTGAGATCGAATCAATGCGCCTGAGAAGACCAGGGAAATCAACACGCTCCCCCCCCATCCTCCATAAGTACGAATTGACGTTCTGGCCCAGCAGGGTGATCTCTCGCGCCCCCCTTCCGATCAAATCCTCGGCCTCCTGCAGGATAGCTTCAGGTGGTCGGCTGACCTCTCTGCCTCGGACATAGGGCACTATGCAGTAGCTGCAGTAGTTATTGCACCCTTGCATGATAGTGATAAAGCCTTTTACCCCGGTCCCATCCTCACAGGCGGCCGGAGGGGCGGGAAGGATCTCTTCGGTCTCCAGAGCGGTATCCACCAGCCGTTCACCCGTGGACATCAACCTCTCCACGAGGTATGCGATGCGGTGAATCCGCCTCGTTCCCACCACCAGATCCAGGGCGGGAAACCGTTCAAGCAGAGCGCTCCCCTGCTGCTGGGCCACACAGCCTGCAAAGGCGATGATCATCCCAGGTTTCCGCCTTTTGATGGAGATCATGCGGCCCAAGGTACTCATTGCCTTCTGCTCAGCCTTTTCGCGTACACTGCATGTGTTGATGAGAACGAAGTCCGCATCCTGCGGGGCCGGCGCAGGCCTGAAACCCGCACGATCAAGACACCGCTGTGCATACTCCGAATCGTACTCGTTCATCTGGCAGCCCATGGTGAGAACGGCGTACCTTTTTACACCAGAAGGGTTTCTTGACGCAGCGTGTTTCGGTGTTGCACAGGGATTGGCCGCCGGACTCATGGGGATCCCCTCTTCATGTTCGAGGCCCTGAACGAGAGCCATGACCTGTTCCTCGCACCCGGGGGCGATCATGACCTCGAGCAGCGCTTCCGGCCCGGGGTCCACGGTCCTCACCAGGGCCATGCCGTCATAAGACTCCATTGTGGAGCGGATGTAGTGGATGTCCCTGGTTTCCACAAAAAATGCACGCCTAGTCGAATTCATTCTTGACCGTTCCGCCTCCCCAACCGAGCTTGGTGCGAAGTATTTCAAAATAGGTCTGGTGTGGGGACTTGATGAGCCGTATCCGTTCTTCCGACTTGCAGATGAGGACCCGGTCACCCAATAATAAATCAAATCCGACCTGTCCGTCCAGGGTCAAGGCCACTTCCTCATAGACCTCGTTTGCAATCTCGATGCGCACCGTGGCGGTGTCGGAGAGAATAATGGGTCGGTTGGTCAGAGTAAAAGGACAAATGGGAGTCAGGATGATATTCGACAGCGTCGGATATACTATGGGTCCCCCTGCTGAAAGGTTGTAAGCGGTGGATCCGGTGGGCGTGGACGCGATAAGCCCGTCTGCCCGGTAAGTGGTTAGGAACTGGTCATCAATATGCACATTCATGTCGAGGATTCTGGCCAGCGCACTCTTGTTTATCACTACGTCATTAAGGACAATTGAACGGCAGACCTCTTCCTCTCCTCGAAGTACGACGACCTCGAGCATGAGACGGACTTCCCACTCCAGTCTGCCTGCAAGCATCATTTCCACGGAGGGGTAGAGTTTTGCAAGGGGTATCTCGGTCATGAATCCCAGCCCCCCCAGGTTGACCCCCAGAATAGGCACACCATACCGGCCCGCCTGCCTGGCGGCGCCCAGCAGGGTGCCGTCCCCTCCAAGGACAACCAGCCAGTCCACGCTTTCAGGAATGCTCGAGGGCGCAGGGGCCTTGGTTACGCCGTGCCGGTCGGGGGACTCCATCTCCTCCAGAAAGACGGACAAGCCCTTGCCTTGAAGCCATGACGCTAGCTTCCGGGCCTCCTTCTCCGCCGGCCCGTACCGGTACTTGTAGACAATGCCTACGCTTGCCATTTTTATGCCTGCTTCCTTGTATGTGTTTCCAGAGGAATCCTTCTTCCTTATTAAAGGCGCAAAAAGCGCGTACCCGACCTATTTTCATTCAGGAAAAGGGGCGCTAACTCAAAGCTGAGGACATCCACCAGACCCATGGAGGCGCTAAATGGCATTTAGTTCTTGTGCCCATCCAGAAACGCTTTTTGGGCACTGGCAAGTTTCCAATTCAGAAATGAGGATTTTTTGTCAAGATCAAGGAAATCAAGAGGTTGCGCGGAGGCGTACTGAAGTACGCCGCACAAGCAACCTCGCAGATTGACGCCGAGATTGGCAAAAAAGACCATTTCTGGATGGAAACTAGTTCTTGTTTTCTTTGCGCCTCAGCTTCTTTGCGAGAAACAAAAAGTCAACCATCGACCCGATCGACAACAAACCACTCATCCACTGAATCCGAGCTGGTGTCAACCCTCAGGTGCACGAGGGGAAGACCCGGGAAAGCATTCTTGAGGTCCTCCAAGTCCACTGCCTCAAATTTGTTCACGTTGTTCATGTAGGCCTGTTCGGTAAGGGCGTTGGATTCGTAGTTCTCCCTGCTCCTCGAGAGAATGCGTCGAATGGATACCTCCTTGGGGCACCGGGTCTGCTGGATCACGAGGGTCATGCCGCAGGCCGCCGCCACTTCGGCGGCCCTCCTTCTAAGGGTCTGTGTTACAAACGTCGCATCCAGGATCACCCCTTCTCCCCGGCATGCAAACTGCCGGGCCATGCTGAACATCTCGTTGTAGACTGCGGTCCGCTTATCCATGCTGGAGGCGACCTTCTCATCAAAGATGTCCTCGTTTCTCAGGACCTCCAGTCTCAGCATGTCCGTCCTGAGTACCTTGTACCCCTTGAGCCCGGCTATAACCTCCGTTGTCTCCGTCTTGTAGGATGCCGGCAGGCCACAGGCGATCAGCACGACCTTCGGCCCCAGTTCCTTTTCCATGTAACCCTTGAATGGTTCCCGCATATGGTAAGACCCCCTTGTGAAAAAAAGCCGGATTAAAACCCGGCTCAGGACTCAGGGCGCTGTCTCAACGTAGTGTCGCGCAAGCCTGAAGTAAGCGCCCGCGGTCTCCGCGGCCTCCTGCTTGGCCCGGGCCTGGATCTGGGGATCATTTAGTTGAAAGCTGATGACCTTGCCCCGGACATAGGCCCGGTAAACCTTGTAGAACGCCAGCAGGCGCTCCATGCCCGATTCATCCGCACGCTCAGAGTACTTGGCCCAAAGCCTGCCGGCAATCTCGGCGCCCCCTCTGAACTCCAGGTCCATCAGCAAAAAGGCGATGTCCGCCAGGGTGTCCGAGTATCTGAACCGCTCGTTGAACTCGATGCAGTCGATGGCTGCCACGGGATCCAGAAAACAGATGTGCTCCATATGGAGGTCCCCGTGGCAGTCCCGGACCCTGCCCTTTTGAATCCGCTTGTCGAACAGCCCCCCCTCTTCCTGGTAGAACTGTCGGGTCCAGTCCCGAATCCTGTCGAAATCGTCCCTTTGAACAGTGGTCCCGATAAAAGCTTCGGTCTGCGCGAAATTCTCGTCCGTGTTCACCTTAAAGCTCTCCAGCTTACCGAACTCGTCAATACGCTCGGATCTCTCGGCCTCGCAATGGAATCCGGCCAGGAGGGCCGCTACTGAGTCGAGGTGATCGTCACGAAGCCCGCCCTTCTCATACAGGGTCCTCATGAGCCGATCATCAGGGATTCGCCGCATTCTCACGGCGAATTCGACAGGAGGGCCCCCGTCTCCTCCGAGCCGGTGCCTCCCCTCTTCCAGGGTCACGGGAACGACTCCGAGGTAGACACCCTTGGACAAGCGCTGGTTCAACCGCACCTCCTCGGCACAGTAATGCTTCCGCTTCTCCAGGGTGGAGAAATCCAGAAAACCGAAGTCAACCGGCTTCTTGACCTTGTATACGAACAAGTCCGCCACGAAAACCAGAGAGATATGGGTCTGAACCAGGGAGACCCGGCTCGTGGGATCGGGTAATGCAGCCGGTTCCTGAAGGTCGTCGATCAATGATCCCACGACATGTATCCTCCACTCAAACACTTGTTCAAGTCACATACCGAACGGTTCAAGCACATCGTCCGGAACGCCCACCGTTCCCATTATTACCGGTCGCTGGTGGCAATCCGAACCGCCTGTCATGATCAGGCCTTCTTTCCCGGCGAAATCCAGGTAGGCCCTGCTGGTTGCTTTGTCGTGTCTGGAATGCCAGCACTCAACGCCGTCGATGTGTGCCAGCATGCAATCCCTGATGATCTCATGCTGTTCGGGAAGGGAATCGGTTAAAGATACCAAGGAGGTCCCATTGGGATCGTTGGGGTGAGCGAGCACGATCTTGCCGCCGGCTCCTCGTATCAGGGCCGAGGCCTCCTCCAGGGATACAGGCATCTTGGGTTCATTGCACTTGACCAGGTAGCGGTCGAAGGCGTCCTGGCGAGAGGCCGCCAGGTCTTTTTTAACCATGTAGTCGGCGATGTGCGGGCGGCCGAAGGCCCCGTCCACACCGGCCTCGATGGCCTCCATATCCCGGTCGTCGAACGGAGTCAGGCCTTCGCAAACGAGTTCCCGGTTAATGTTTTCCAGGATCCGCTCCGCACGGCGTATGCGATGATCCCTCAGCAGATGGAGTTTCGCCAGGAGCTCAGGGTTGCGAAAATCAAAATCATAGGCCAGGAAATCCAGGGAGATGGGTTTCCCCCCCCTGTATTCGGGGTGAGAAAAGGAGACATTCAGTTCGAGCCCTGCAATATACCCCAAACCGAGTTCCTTTGCGACCAGCATAGCCGTTTCCTGGCAGTCTATGGAATCGTGGTCCGTTATGGAAAGGACATTGATTCCCCTGCGGACGGCTTCGGCGAAAAT
>JAWLEX010000124.1:0-8600 GCA_041685835.1 Desulfatiglandales bacterium | reverse complement strand
ATCTTTCTTCCGAAATTCAGCACGACGAGTTCCTTGCAGATTCCCATGATGAATTTCATATGGTGCTCGATAATCAGGAGCGATATACCCTTTTCCTTTATCCGGATGAGTGTTTCTTTGAACCTGGCGACTTCATAGTCGTTCAAACCTGATGTCGGCTCATCCAGAAAGATCAGCCGGGGTTCCGTTGCGAGGGCGCGGGCTACCTCGGCATACCTCTGCTCGCCCAAAGGAAGCTTAGTGGCGATCTGGTCCTTTTTTTCTGTCAACCCGAGAAACTCCAGGTATCCCATGGAGTCATCCCTGAGCCTTTTTTCTTCCTTTCTTGAGAAGGGTATCCTGAAACCGCAGGCAAGAAACTCGGATCGACTTCTGCTGTGACGGCCCAGCATCACGTTCTCCCAAACCGTGAGATTCTTGAAGAGATGGGGCTGCTGAAATGTGCGCGATATGCCCATCCGTGCTATTTCCTCGGGTCTCTTTCCGTCAAGGCTCTGGTCATAAAAGGTGACTTCCCCTTCCGTAGGGGGGAAGACCCCCGTGGCGGTGTTGAAGAGGGTGGTCTTGCCAGCCCCGTTTGGTCCGATAAGACCCTTGATCATGTTTTCTCCGACATCGAAGCTGACGTTGCATAGTGCCGTCAGGCCGCCAAATCTCTTACTGACACGATTGAGCCGAAGCATGGTTTCCCTTCCTTGTGCGGAACGCTCTGATCAAGGTCCTCAAGAGGTCCCTCATACCCAAAAAAAGGCCGTTCGGGAAAAACATGATGATCACGATCAAGACGCTTCCGTAGATCATTCTTTTGAATTCCGCGAAAATGGCGAGATACTCGTTGAGCAGAGTGAGCGCAAAGACGCCCAGCATGGCCCCCCAGATGAGAGTATATCCCCCCAGGGCGATGATCAGGATCATTTCAATGGCAAACATTATCGAGCCGGCGGACGGCGAAATGAACGAAACGAAGTGTGCATACAAGGAGCCGGCAAGGGAGGCGTAGACGGAGGAGAGGACAAACAGCTTTATCTTATACTTGCGTACATCGACACCGAACTGACGCGCCACGTCCTCACCTTCCCGGATCGCCCTGAAGACGCGTCCCATTCGCGAGTCGACCAGATTTAGGGCAAAGAGCAAAAGAAGCAGCGCAACCGGCCACAATAAATAGTAGAACTGCCAGTCCGAGTCGATGACGAATGGACCCGCTGAGATGGAAGGTATGCCGGCCAGGCCGTTCAACCCGCCGGTTACTCTCGGCATCTCCTTGATCAGGGTTTCCATGATGACCGTAAAACTCAGGGTGGCGATCGCCAGGTAATGCCCCTTCAATCTAAGGACCACCGCCCCGATTCCCCAGGCGGCCAGTGCCGATATCATCTGGCTTAATACAATGGTGATCAAAGGATCAAGCCTCAGGCGGACGCAGAGCACGGCCGAACCATAGGCGCCGATGGCGAAAAAGGCGGAATGGGATATGGACAACTGCCCTCCGTAGCCTACCAGCAGGCAGAGCCCCACGGCGACGATCGAGTAGATCCCAATGAAATTCATCACGTTCAGGTAGTAGCCCTTTCCCAGGACAAGAGGCATTACCATGAGCAGGGCGGTCACCCCCAGCCACGGCAGCCTTTCCCACCTTTTCGGTTTAGAAGGCATTTTCGCTCCCATATCCTCTAAAGATTCCCGATTTTTTTGGAATCGCCCGAGTTAATAATACCTTCAAAAACCAGCTTCGTGATATTCAAGGCGACCTCTTCCCGTGAGAGACGACCGCTCTCCTTGAACCATCGAAAGGAGGAATTGATGATTCCAAGGATGCTGAACGCAGCAACGGTCGGATCGACCTCCCTCAATCTCCCCTGTTGGGCAATCAAATCCAGCCTTTTCTTGTATATTTGATAGATTTCACGTTGGTTTTCAATGGTCGCTTGCTTCCATTTGCCATGTAGAAAAAAGGAGTCGGAGTCCACTATCTTTGTCTCTTTTCTCCGTTTGAGAGAAAATATGGCGGAATGCTCCATAAGCATCCTCCGGATGCACTCGACCGGATCGGAACACTCCTGTTCCACGCACGACAAGGCATCGATGAGCTCCTTGGTGGCATGGTCTATGATCTGGAAGAGGACCTCTTCCTTGTTCTTAAAGTAGTGGTAAATGCTTGAATTACTGACGCCCGCCTTGGCGCCGATTTCGCGAATCGATGTATCCAGGTATCCTTTTTGATAGAAAAGGTGAATCGCTGCCTTGATTAGGGCTTCCCTGGTTGATTTTTGCTTCACGGCTTCCTCCTTTTGAACTGATTAAAATTCCACCCAGGGTCACTCATGAAGAGTCTCATCCGCTTCAATACCTTCCACAGTGCGGCGGCCCATGATTCCTCTCGGCATGAAGAGAAGAACGTTGATGATCACCAGGAAGGTGACCAGTTCCTTGAGTGTGCTTGAGATAAAGGTCACAGTCAGCGCCTCCAGGAACGAAAAGATAAACCCCCCGATCACGGCCCCCACTATGCTTCCCATTCCTCCGAGCATGGCGGCGGAAAACCCTTTGATCGCAAGAAGCATTCCTCCGCTATAATCCATCATGGTCAGAGGCGTAAGCATGATTCCCGCGGCACAACCCAGGGCCGAGCTCATGGCGAAGGAAAGGAGCACCATTTTTCTGACGCGCAGGCCGAGCAGGCTTGCTGCAGTCTGATCCAGTGAACAGGCCTTCATCGCCTTACCAAGAATGGTGTACTGAAAGAAGTAGATCAGAAATGCCAGAACGACGATCGTCAGTCCGATAATCCAGAGTGACTGTGGTGCGATGACGGCGCCCAGCAGCTGAATAGGAGTATCCCCGGAAAAAGGAGGGAAACGATGGATGTTCGTGTCCCAGACGTGCATGGCCGAGCCCGAGATGACAAGCGAAGCCCCGATGGTTATGATTAGGAACGTAATGAGGGAAGTGTTCTTGCCGGGCCGGTAGGAAACCTTCATCAATCCTATTCCCACTAGTACTGTTATAATGATGGTGAGGGGGATGGACACATATAGGGGCCATTGCCAATCCCCGTAAAGGGTGACCATGATCATCCCCCCCAGCATCACGAACTCCCCCTGGGCGAAGTTGATAATCATTGTGGCATTGTATATAAGGACCACACCCAGCGCCACGAGGGCATACATACTGCCTACCGATAATGCGTAGAATACCGCTTGAATCAGGTCGGTGACCACAGGCCGATCTCCCCTGTCTTATTAAGAATGAAGTGCAAAACAGGCCGGTCCGACATCGCGTCTTTTTTTGGTTACTTGATCGGTTTCCAGGCGCCATCGACGACTTGATACATCACGATTGCGTCCTTCGTCAGGCCTGCGTGGTCATCGGGCCCATAATTGAAGATTCCATAAGTACCGACGTAGCCCTTCGTATTTTCTATGGCGTCACGGATTTTGCCCTTGTCGCCTGCCCCCTGCTTGAGGGCGGCCGCCATGATGTTGAAGGCATCGAAAGCGCCGGCGGAAAACTGGTTTGCCTCTTCCTGGAACTTCTTTTTATAGGCATCCCTATACTCCAGGATAACCTTCTTGTTCGGATCGGAGTCGGGCAGTTCCGTCGCTCCGGCGAACTTGGAGGAGGCGGTGAAGACGCCCTCGGCGTGCTTTCCAACGCCATTTAGATAATCAGGACCGAGGGCTGCATGGCTTATGTACAAGGGTTTCTCTATCGCAAGCTGCCTATAGTTGATGGTGACGACATTGGGGGTCCTCTTGGAGGACCAGGCGATCACCGCCTGAGCGTCCGTCTTCTTGACCTTGTTGAGCAGAGGAGTCAAATCCGTCTCGTCCCCGGCGAATCTCTCCTCAAAGATGATGTTGAGCCCGTAGTTTTTTGCAAGCGACAGGACCGCCTCCCTCCCGCCTTCGCCGAAAGAATCCTGGCTTGAGATAAGGGCAACGCGTTCGACGTTCGTTGACTTCATATGGCTGAGCATCTTATCGAGAACAAGATCGTCCCCTGCGGCTGTCTTGAAGACCCATTTCCGCACCGGTTTGACAAGGCTGGAGCTGGATGCGTGCAGGATGGTTGGAATCTCGTGTTTTTCAATGATCGGAATGACGGCCGTTGCAACCCAACTTTCAATGGGACCGATAATGGCCGTTACGTTATCCTTTTGGATCAGTCGGTTGAAGATTCGGACGGTCACATCCTCCTTCCCCTCAGTGTCGTAATGAATTATTTCAATGGGCACTCCATTTATTCCGCCCGCCTTGTTCAACTCCTCGGCCATCATGTTGACGGTGTTTTTGGATGGTATGCCCGCAAAGGCGACTCTTCCGCTGAGGGGATTGACGCACCCGATCTTGATGGATGGTTCCGCCATCGCATTGAGGGTCCAGACCAGTGTGATCGCCGTAACGACTAAAAAGATAAGCTCCCGTCTCTTCATGACCATTCTCCTTCCCGTAAAATCTAAAAGGTGACTGGCAGACAATATATTCCATCGAACTCTCAGATTCGTTTTGCACGCCCGGCCCAGTATGGCTCGCGCAAAACGTTCTTCGTAATCTTCCCGACTGCATTCCTGGGGAGTTCATCGATGAACTGAATTCTTTTCGGTTTTTTATAGCCGGACAGGCTGGAGGCGCAGAAGTGGATAATTTCACTTTCTTCCAGCGAATATCCCTTCTTCTTCACGATCACGGCACATACCGACTCTCCCCATATATCGTCGGGTATCCCGATCACGGCCACTTCATCCACCCCCGGATGGCGACCGATGAAGTGTTCGATCTCTTTGGGATAGATATTCTCCCCTCCGCTTATGATCATGTCGCGTTTCCGATCCACTATGGTGAGATAGCCCCCTTCCTCCACCTTGGCCAGGTCCCCAGTGTGGATCCAGCCTCCCTGCATAGTCTCCCTGTCGGACTCGGGCATATTGAGGTAGCCGATCATTCCCCCCAGTCTTGCATCGGTCACTATTTCCCCCACTTCTCCGACCGGCGTATCCTGCCCATCTTCATCGACTACGCGGATATCGGAATTGAACACCTCGCGACCCGTGCAGTGAGCCCGCTCCCTGTGATCTTCAGGCCGCAGGACAACGACCATTCCCGTCTCGGTTTGTCCGTACCACTGGTAGAACCGGTCGACAAAGAGCGCAATGGAGGCTTCAAGGACCTGGGGGCTGATCGGTGCGGATCCGTACCAGACTTTTTTCAGGCTCCTTACATCATAACCGCTTCCGTGTTGGACCAGCATGGCAAGTTGGGTCGGTACAAGCAGGGTCAGTGTCGCATGATATCTTTGAACGGTGGCTAGAAACCTCTCCGGATCAAAGCCTTTCCCCATGAGAACGGCCGTACCTCCCCTCAGGAAGGTCGGCTGAAGAAGCACGTGCATGCCGCCCCCATGAAACAGGGGCATGCAGACTATGGCCACATCCTCCGGGTGCACGTCTCCTTCCACCACGATGCCCGTGTACGTATTGAGCCAGGCAGCGTGCGACATCAGGACCCCCTTGGGAAATCCGGTTGTGCCGGAGGTGAAAATGCTCGTACAGGCCGAATCGGGGTCTATCTCGACGGGGGGCTCGGAGGTTGCCCCTTTTTCGAGCAGGCTCTCCAATCGAAGACCGGCACCTATCGTCTCCCCGGAGATGCTGACGAGGGATAGGCGTGGGGGAAAGTCTGGAAGGGCGCTTTCTACAAGCGAGGCGAATTCCGGTCCGAAGAAAAGAATGCTGGGGTCTGCCTTATTGACGGCATAGATCAGCTCATCCCTTTTGTATCGGAAGTTCAACGGCACGACGATTGATCCGCACTTAAGGGCCGCGTAATAAAGGGTCACATATTCGAGGCAGTTGTAGGCAAGAATGGCGACCCTATCTCCCGGTTTCACATCCATGGAAATAAGCGCGTGTGCTAGTCGGTTTGCTTGTCGGTTGAGCTGATCGTAGGTGAGGTACTTCTCCTCCATGATCAGGGCTTTCTTTTCCGGGAACCGCTTGGCGTTCAGTCGCAGGATATCTCCCAACAGTCGCATAAGGCTTCCTCCTTCCTTGATCGATCGGCCGATCAATTTTTAACGATTATAGATGATATCAAATTTTTGTCAAGAAAAAAAACTTATTGTAATTTCAATTTATTAAAGAGTTTTATTGATTGGTCGACCGATCACTTTCTGCGGTGGTATTGATTTTTTATTTTCTCGATTTACAATCGCCGGAGGGAAAAAGGGGAATAGTTTCAAAATAGGATAAGCGCCTGGATCTCACCTTTGTCTCCTTGCTTTAAGAACAGGGGCGTGCAAAGCCTTCTTCTTTTACTTTCTTACATATCCCGGCGGTGACCCCTGGGGCGAAGCTTGGGGTGCCGGAGGCGCATGATAGCGATTGACAACGAATCAAGCGCCTGGTTCTGCCGCGCTTTCGCGGCGTGGCAATGCGCTTGACAGCAGCGCCGGGAAATCGGGCTGAACGAACTGATGGCACAACGATGCAAACCTGGGGAACCGGTGCTGTGGCCGTTGAACCGGCCAGTCCCGAGTCCATGGATTGGCCCACTTCGCATGCCACTCTGGACGTAGCAATCGCCGCCGCCATGACTCCCAACAGACCTTGACCCTCAAGGAAAAGAAGAGCCCCCTGGACCTCTGAACGGGCTTGCCTGCGTGCAGTTCGGCAGGTTCGAGTTCCCCCTGCCGTTCGCTGACAAAGGGCGCTGGCGTGTGGATTTCGATGTCCAGGCCGACCTCCTTCCGAGATTGATCAGGTAGTTGAGTTGGCGGTTGGGCAGTCTGCCTGTGTTGTCAGAATGCCGAGGCGCGCCCTGACTGGTGCCGCGGCGATCTCCGTTGCCTCCATTCTGGGCATCTCGAAAAGCACTGTCTCCGTTGTGGAGGTGAAGACCTCCGCCAGCATGGTGGCGCACTTCTTCAGCGAGTCTGTGGCAGCTGCCTTGAGGTCTGCCGCAATGGAGATGATGGCAACCGTCTCCTTGGCGCGCTTAATCCGGCTGGATCCGAACTGCGACTTCCAAATCCCTTCTGCCGACAACTTCCCGAGCACGATGACCTCGTCCTGTTCCTCAAGGACCTGGTATCCCATGATCTCGAACGACCAAAGCGAGTCAAAGGCATCGTTGAGCCGGTGAATAATGTGGTGTCCCTCGATGTAGTCCAGGACACGTCCGAAGGTGCCCTCCCGCTGTTTGATATGCTCGGGGGGAAAGGGTTTCTCCAGGATATCTCTGTTCATCGGACTGCTCCTTTCTGATGAATGGGGTTGAAACGAAAAAAGGCCCAGCCGATCGCGATGACCGACTGGGCCCAGAGAATATGGTGAAAGGGATAGAGGGCCTCTCATCGGGAGCCTGAATCTGGTGCTCCGAAAATGGATGTTTTATCTATGCCTTAGGAGGCTGCGATAATCACATAAACGAGAAACATATGATGGTAGATTTTGGATGCGCCATGGTGGTATCCTAGCGCCGTCTGACGTGGCGACAAAACGCAGAGTCTAGGGGTTGTAGATCTTTGGATCTGGAGGCGTACTCATGAACGAGCAAGATCCGCTTTTAAGAATCCGTTTTGATGGCCAGGCCATTGGGCCCGGCAGGATTCCTGTGGCTCACCTGTTGCGTTTCTTGTCCAATCTCAACAAGGCGCTGCAACGAACCGGCCGAGTGCTCAGCGGGGCGAACGAAAGTACAAGCCAAGGGCGCCCACCTCGCAGCATAAAGGAGGAAATCGCCTTAGACCTGGTGTCTCTGAAGGAGGGGAGCCCTTCTGCAGTTCTTGGACTTGAGCGCCGGCAAGCTGAAGCGTCATTTCCTCAGATGGATTTCGGTTTGATGATACTCGAGAGTGCGGTGAAGGGTCTCAATGCTGTGCAGGACCCGGAGGGCGACGAGCCGCTTCCTGCGGGCTATGACAGGGGGGGTACTTATGGCTTGGAGAGACGCAGGGACGCTTTTCAATCAAGGCGTTGAAAGCATCGAACTGAGCCTGAACCACCGCGTAGAACCAATCAGAGCGTCGTTTACGCCACCAGGATATGAGCATATCCAAGAGCGTATCAAGGGACCACAAACGAACATCCGGACTGTAGAGGGCCGGCTTCTAATGGCCGATTTCAAGGAGCATGGCACGCGTTGTCGGGTTCATCCCCCGACCGGCGATCCAGTGCTCTGCCTATTTGATGAGGAGCAGAAGGAAGAGGTTTTGGAGGACATTCTCCAATACGTTCGAATCATAGGAGAAGCGAAGGAGGATCCGACCACCGGTAAGATTTCAACCATCAAAATCCATGACATCGAGCGGCTTGAGGGACGCGAGAATGAAGCGGCCGAGTTGATTCCTAAGGGAACACCGATTTCCCACGGATTCTGGGAATCCCCAACGCTCGAAGACCTGGCCGATTCCCAACATGTCCACCCACTCAAGGATGTAAGTATGCTCTTTGGGACATGGCCTGGCGAGGATGATGACGAATTTGAAGACGCTATTGATGAGCTAGTGCCCATCCAGAAACGCTTTTTGGGCACTGGCAAGTTTCCAATTCAGAAATGAGGATTTTTTGTCAAGATCAAGGAAATCAAGAGGTTGCGCGG
>JAWLEX010000123.1:0-8639 GCA_041685835.1 Desulfatiglandales bacterium | reverse complement strand
CCTGGACCGGGCACAGGGCCTTCAGGCTCCACCGGCGGGGGCGAGAGCCTCCACACCAAAATGACCGCAGCCAGCGCAGCCAGGAACCCCAGAAGAGCAATACGTTTCCGCTGCACTGCTCCCGCCCGGGGGGCCTTCACTTTGATCTGGAGCCGGGCCCCGCAGTGGGAACAGAAATTGGCCGTCTTTTCGTTTGGGCGTCCGCATTTCCGGCAGCGCAGCAATGCCGTTCCTCCCGTGGCCGGGCACATCAGCACCATACCGTGCCCAAAGCCTTTTGTGCAGGACCCGTAGCCGGGCTGTGAGCCGTGCCGGGGCACCGGATCCAGGACAGGTTAAGACTCACCTGCTCTTTCTTTTTCGACCTGTGCGGTACTTGGCTATCAGCCTTTAGCATTGAAAAAGAGTTATATACAGAATGAAACATATAGAGAACATAATCAACAGGTCAATGAGGCAAAAAGGACGTTCAACAGTTTTATCCAAAAGCCAACCGCCCCAGATCCTCCTTTTTTACCCTTTCAGGATTAACCCCACAACACCATTCGAAACACATGTCGTATCGATTCCCGGGAGATCGAAGCAGCGGTCGAGGGGAAAAGCGTTCCTTGATCCGGGCGGCCGAATCCGTCTAGAATGATCAAATGCACATGACCTACGGGCTGGCCACCCATGAAAGGCCGAGACCTTTGCAAAACGCTCGATTTTGGTCAAGATCAAGGAAGGAGATAATCTTAACCGCAGTAATATATTAAATATTTCGAGGAGTAAGATTTGAGCATGGCGCAGAGATTGGGCAAAAGGGAGCGTTCGCACACCCGCGTGGGGATCGACGCCCCTGTCGCCCCGCCTTTGGAGTATATTCACGGTAAAGAAAGTCCTTGGCTCAACAGCTTAATGGTTTAACAGTTCAACGGGTTATTTCGGATACTACACCGGAGGAAGTGATTAGTGATCAAAGGGATCAAACCGGACTCGGCGAAAAACGGGACAGGAGTGGTTTTCTCGTCCGGCTTTTTCGGGTTCTTCGCCCATGCAGGGGTGCTCGCCGCAATAAGGGAGTCGGGCCTTCAACCAACCGGGTATGCCGGGACGAGTTCCGGGGCCATTGTGGCGGCCATGGCCGCCTGCAACATGCCGGATGAGGAGATACGGGGCATCCTGTTCAGCCTTCGAAAACGGGATTTCTGGGATCCCGATTCACCGGGAGCGCTTCTTCCGCACTTATTGAGAGGATTTCGAGGCTGGACAGGGTACCTAAGGGGCCGGGGGTTCGCCCGGCTCCTCGAACGGATCCCGGCAAAGCGAATCGAAGACTGCATCACCCCCCTGGTGGTCGCCGCAACGGACCTGACACTCGGGAAGGAGGCCGTACTTGCGGAGGGAGACCTCGTTCGGGCGATACACGCCTCCGGGGCCGTACCCGGACTCTTCAAGCCCGTTCGAATCAGCGGGTCCTGGTGCGTTGACGGCGGCATGGTGGACAAGGCCCCGGTCCGGGCCCTCGCCGAACATATTCAGCCGGCCCGCATCCTGGTCCACTACATGGCGTCGGACAACCTTGCAGCCCGGTCCGACAACTTCCTGGCAAAGCGTTTTACACCCTGGCACATCCATTCACTGAGCGTCAACATCGCCAGGAGGGTATCTTACGAACACCAGTGCGCCTTTGTCCGGGGTCAGGGGATCGAGGTAGTCGAGGTCCGTACCTGCCCGCCCGCCCTGGGCCCGAACCGCCTCTCCTCAGGTCCTTCGGCCTATGCCCACGGCCGGAAGGAAACCCTGCGGTTTCTCGCAGGCCTTGAGCCGCTGTAACGACCGGTAATCAAGTTGACGGATTTATTTCGTTGACAAAAAGCGAGGAAAACAATCCTGAGGAGGGGCCTCGGCCCGGGGTGTATCAAGACGGACAGGTTCTGCTTTTCCTCGGCGCCTCGTGCAGGACGCCCGCCCCTGTAAGCAAGCAAGCCGACGCTCTCACAGGCAACAGAGTGCTGGATGAAAGGCGCAGAACCTGTCCGATGTTAATAAGTCTATCATGCTCCAAGCGGAAGATGAATAAAAAACTGCAAAAAAAATCTCGACGGTAAGGAGGCTTAGTATCATAAATTCGACCCCGAGGACCTGGCGGCCGCCGTCCGCACGGCAAAGACCGGGGGCGTTCGAACCATGGTCCATGCGAACGGACGCGACCCGGTCCGTGATGCAGTGAAGGCGGGGTGCGATTCCGTTGAACACGGTTTCTTCATGGGCAGGGAAAACCTGGACCGTATGGCATCCTGTGGAACGGCGTGGGTACCGACGGCCTGCACAATGTCCGCCTGTTCCCGAATCTTTCCCCCAGGGAGCGACGAGGCTGCCGGAGCAAGACGCACCCTGGACCACCAGGTCCTCCAAATCATGGAGGCCCGCAGGGCAGGAGTCACAATAGTCCTGGGAACCGATTCAGGCGGTCCGGGCGTCCTTCACGGCAGGTCCGCAGCCATGGAGATCGGGATCTTCTTAGACGCAGGCATGACGCCTCAGGAGGCGGTTCGATGCGCTACGTGGAACGGGGCGGAACTCCTCGGGCTGAGCCATTGGACCGGACTACTCATTCACGCCCACAAGGTAATTCCCCAGTTTTTCCTTCAGGGAATCCGGCCAGTCGTCCTCGTGTAGAAATGATTTGACTTCCTCCTTTGACAGCTTGTCCAGGACCTCCTTGGGAAGCCTTCTCAGCGCCTCCAGCCTTTTCTGGTTCGGCTCGTGGCCCGCGGTCTTCTGTTCGGTCATGACAACCCCCCCTTTATAATTCGCGTCCATCCACAAACGGATCCAGGGCACCGGCAAGTTTCCAATCCGGAAATACGGTCTCCTGAGGCCCCGCTTGACACCCGTTCCAGGAGGTTTCATACTGACAGGCGTACCGCCGGTGCAACCGGCGAGCGGGCGAACTGAAGTCCTGGAGAACCACCAATGGAAGCAAAGGACGTTCGTGTATATCTTCACCCGAATGCGGAGATCCGCTCCTACCTCACTTCCAATCCCATCATGAAGCCGCAGGTTGAAGCTTTTGAAAACCCTCTAAGGGAACTGCCCGATCATTTGGCGGCGAAGCTTGGCACTATCGGGGCCCAGGCCGCCAGGGAACTCCTGTCCCTATCCGGCGTGGCAAAGATCCGCATCAAGCCCAACGAGGTGATTATTCGGAAGGTCCCCCATGTCTCGTGGGACGACATGGAGGAAGAGGTCCTCCGCATCATGGATCGGGCGGTTCGAAAAAGCCGAATGCATGTCATGAAACGTTGAGAGACACCGGACCACCTGCAAGTACCGCCCCCCATGCACGAGAGGCGGGGCCGGACATACGGCATCCGACTCCCGCCCCTTTCCCCGCATTTTCATTCCAGGCACCGGCCCCTACACCGCGCTCTTTAGTCCCAGGTCAAAGGCCTTCAGATTCGAATCGAGAAATGCCTTCTTTGTGGACGTTGAAAGGGTTTCTTTCATAACGTCCGCCGAAACGTCCAGGGCTCCAGATCCGATCAGGGCACCGAGCATGACCATGTTCAGGCTGAGAGGGTTGCCGGCCTCCTCAGCCAGATCGTTTCCTTTAAGAGCTATGACCCGGCTGACCTTTGCTGTAATCAGCTCCATCACCTTGTCTACGGGCGGGTAGGTCCCCTGCCCGATGGATACGGTGAAAGGCGGCAGCGTCTGCAGGTTCGTGATAACCAGCGTTTCCTTGCTGCACTTGCCGATGGTCCTAAGGGTCTCAAGCGGCTCGAAGCCCACAAGGACATCGGCTTCCCCGTTTGATACAATGGGGCTGGTGACCTCTCCCATCAATACGGCCGATTCCACCACGCCGCCCCGCTGGGCCATGCCGTGTATCTCACTTACTACGGCCGGTATTCCGGCGGCCAGTGCTGCTTCGCCCAGAAGGCTCGACGCCAGCAGGTTTCCCTGCCCCCCGACACCGACGAATACGCATCTCTTCGTGTCCATCTCTTTCTCCTCGCTGCGGAAAACGTGTCAACGGATGACGGTCGCTCTCGTGTGTGCCACTTTCGCCCTAGTCCTTGACCGGAAGTATGGCGTTCTCCGGGCAGACCTGGGCGCACACCGCGCACCCGATACAGAGATTCCTGTTAATCACGACCCTCTCTTCCTCAATAAACATAGCAGGACAGGCAAGGTAGTTGATGCAGTCCCGGTGATCCTTGCACTTGTCATGGTTGACGCGGAACGGCTTGGTTTTGCGCATCTGCCCGGTCGCCCTGGCAAAGAGCGGACAGAGTTCATCGGAGATGACCACGGAAACGCCATCGTAATCCTTCGATGCCTGAATAGCTTCAATGGTCTTGTTCACCTTGAAGGGTTTCACCACATGGATGTCCTTGACCCCGCACCCCCGGACCACGTCTTCAATGGATATCCGGGTCCGATCGAGGCCCATCAGCTCAGCATTCACGCCCGGGTGGGGCTGGTGACCGGTCATGGCCGTAGTGCCGTTATCCAGGATTACCAGGGTGAACTTGTGGTTGTTGTGCACTGCATCCACCAGTCCGGTTATCCCCGAATGGAAGAATGTGGAGTCTCCTATGAAAGAGACAACCTTCTGATCGGTCGCCTCTGAGAAACCGCACGATGAACTCACCGAGGAACCCATGCAGATGAGATAGTCCGCCATTGAAATGGGGGGCAGCAGTCCCAGGGTGTAGCATCCGATGTCCGTGGGATAAACCGCTTCAGGACCATACACCTTTTTTACGGCATAGTAGGTGGCTCGGTGGGGGCAGCCCGCACACAGGTTGGGCGGCCGGCCCGGAAGCTGAGGCAGGTCGGAGAGGTCCACCATGGCCCTAGCCTTGTAATCTATGTCAAAGTACTCTGCAATGGCCGTCCTCACCATGCCCGGATCATATTCATATAGACGGGAGAGCCGCCCCACGCCCTTTCCCTTGATAGGGATTGTGATACCGTTTTCCTGGGCAATAGCCTTGATGTCCGTTTCCATGACCGGCTCGAGTTCTTCGACCACGAGGACCTGATCCACCTCCTTGAGGAACCCGGCTATCTTGGCCTTGGGAAGGGGCCAGGACATGCCCACCTGCATGAACCGGACCTTATCGCCGATGCCCATGTCGTGAATGGCGTCATTTACATAGTTGACGCTGACGCCGTTGGCAAAGATGCCCCACTTTCCCTTGCCTGTTATCCTGTTTTCAGGCCAGCCTTCGCTCTTGGCTGCGGCCTTGTCGCACTTTTCCAGGAGTTCCTTGTGCAGGATTCGGGAAACCGCGGGAACCGTCACATAGTGGAACGGGTTCTTCTTGAACTCTCCCTTGGTCCGGATCGGCTTGAGTTCTCCCAGCTTTACGGCCCCCCGCACGTGATTCAGCCTTGTGGTCGTGCGGAGAATGACCGGCAGCTCGAGTTCTTCGGAGAGCTCGAAGGCCGCAATCGTCATGTCCTTCATCTCCTGGGTATTCGAGGGCTCGAGCATTGGCAGGCCGGAAAGCCTTGCGTAAAAACGGTTGTCCTGTTCATTCTGGCTGGAGAACAGGGAAGGGTCGTCGGCATTGACGATCACCATACCACCCTTGACGCCCACATAGGCCAGGGTCATGAGCGGATCCGCCGCCACGTTCAGGCCGACATGCTTCATGGTGACCATTGTGCGAAGTCCGCATGCCGCCGCGCCCGCACCCACCTCGAGGGCGACCTTCTCGTTGGTCGAGTACTCGAAGTAGAGCTCGGTCTCCTGGCTGATGCGGAGAAACTGTAGAGGAATCTCGGAAGAAGGCGTCCCCGGATAGCACGTGGCAATGGAGAGGCCCGCTTCCAGGGCACCGCGAGCAACAGCCTCGTTGCCCAGCAATAGCATTTCTTTCCCTGGAGAGTCGGTCAATAGCTTGTGCATTTTTGTCCCCCTGCTTGTTCTTGGATTTTTCCGCCTGCCCGTGAAGGCACTCGCATGCCGGTCAAACGGGTTTTCTTTCCCTACAGCTTGAAGCTCTCGGCCATACCCGAATACTTCTTGCGGAGTTTCGGTTTTTCGATTTTTCCGGTCGGGTTTCGAGGTATATCGTCAAAGAAGACCTTTCGGGGGCGCTTGTACCTGGGGAGTCCTTCACAGAACCCCAGCACCTCCTCCTCGGTCATGTCCTTCCCCGGTTTGACCTTGATGATGGCCGCGGTGATCTCCCCCAAGCGCTCATCGGGGATGCCTATGACGGCCGCGTCCTGGATCCTGTCGTTGTCCATGAGGAAGTCTTCGATCTCCACGGGAAAGATGTTCTCCCCGCCCGTAATTATCACGTCCTTTTTCCGATCCACCAGCCAGATGAACCCGTCCTCGTCCAACCTCGCCATGTCGCCGGTCAGTAGCCACCCGTCAAAGAGGGTGGCTTTAGTGGCCTCGGGATTCTTGTAATACTCCTTCATCACCCCCGGGCCCTTTACCATGAGCTCTCCGGGCTCTCCCCTGGCCACCTCATTGAGGTTGGCGTCTACTATCTTGCACTCCCAGTCGAATCCGGGCACCCCGATGGCGCCCACCTTATGCAGGTTTTCCATTCCCAGGTGGACGCAGCCGGGTCCTGTGGTCTCGCTCAGTCCATAGTTGGTGTCGTAGTTATGGTTGGGGAAAACCTTCCTCCAGTTCTTGACCAGGCTGGGAGGCACGGGCTGTGCGCCGATATGCATGAGGTGCCACTGCTCGAGGTCATAGTCGGAAAGCTTGATATCGCCGTTCTCGATTGCAATGAGAATGTCCTGGGCCCACGGCACCAACAACCATACGATGGTGCCTTTTTCCTCGGACACGGCCTGAAGGATCCATTCCGGCTTGATCCCCTTGAGGATGACGCCCCGGGCGCCCACGATGAAATTGCCGAACCAGTGCATCTTTGCGCCCGTATGGTAGAGCGGAGGTATGCAGATGAAGTTGTCTTTGTGGGTCTGGTTATGGTGTCGGTTTTCTATTATGCAGGCGGACTCGAGGTTGCGGTGGGTAAGAAGAATTGGTTTAGGCTGTCCCGTAGTGCCGCTTGTAAAGTAGAGGGCCGCATCGTCGGTGACCGATAGGGACACCTGCGGATCCTCTGCGGATCCCCCTTTCAGAAAGTCTTCATAAGGAACCGCATAGTCCGGCTTCAGGTCGTCAGGCCCCACAAAAACGAATGTCTCCACGCTCGGAATATCGGCCCGTATGGCGTCGACCCGGTCTATGAATTCCTCCCCGAAAAGCAGGGCCTTGCCCTCGGCTATGTCAATGCAGTATCGAATGTCGTCCGCGAGGAAGCGGAAGTTCAGGGGAACGGCCCAGGCGCCGGTTCGCAGGATCCCGAAATATGCCGGGAGCCACTCGAGGCAGTTCATCATAAGGTGCACCACCTTGTCGCCCCTGCCTATCCCCCGGGCCATAAGTGCGCCGGCGACCCGGTTGGCCTGCTCATCGAACTCTCCCCAGGAGATCTCACGTCGCAGGTTCTTCGCCGGCTCCCGTTCTATGAGAGCCACCTCATCCCCGTACATCCTGGCGTTGCGTGCCAGTATCTCCGTGATGATCATGTCCTCCCTCCCGAAGCTATATTTTAGCTATAAAATAACTTGTAATCGAAGGCGGTGAGGCTGTCAAGGAAATTTGGCCCAAACGGGGGAACATGCGCTTCCAGACAAGAAAGCATTGAAGTTATGCAAGTAACAGCTCGATAACTGGCACCATATGACATCGCCAGGTTAAGACGTCACCTTTTTGAGCCGTTTGAACTCAGCCGAGGGCGGGAATGGTTCTTATCGGTTCCAATAAGCGACAGCAGGCGTAACCGTTCAAGGGGCATCCAGCTCAAGAACCCCTTCGGTAAGCGAGAGAAAGTATGATTCGGGAAAAGCTCCGGCAAGTGTTTCGTGGGCCTCGCGCGCCTTTTCGGGCTGCCCGTTCAGCCGGTGCAGCCGAACGAGCCGAACCAGGGCCTGCTCCCGAAGAAAAGATTCAGGGTCGCCGGTTATGGGTCGAAGCCCCTCAATGGCGTCATCGTATTGCCCCTTGGCCTCGAGGCACGCCGCCATGGCCAGATCTGTCATGGCAACGTATGCTTTGTCACGCCGGCTTTCTTCCTTGAACGTCCGGTAGAGTTCAATCGCCTCGCCCACTCTTCCTTCCTGGAACTCCAGACTTGCCAACTGGGGCAGCGCCAGCACACTGACCCTTGCCAACCTGTGTTCCGAACTCACTTTCCTGAAAAGGTCGGCGGGAACCGCCGGGTCTTCCGGCTTCTCACCCAAGGCCTCGGCGTTTCGAAGGGCGTAGTAGGCCTGGTTGTAGATCTCCTGGCCGCGCCTGTCCTTGTAGTCCAGATACCACGATCCCCCGATGTAGCCGAGAATGAGTACGGCGACGGTCACACCCGCAAAAACAAACGCCCGGGTGTGATCCTGAACATAGCTAACGGCCCGTTCGCTGAACGTCATGAATTCGTCCGGGCCCTTGAGGAGTTCTTTCCTGGTGAGCTTCTTGGCCATGTTTGATTTCCTTGATTGAATATTTCTGAATAGTGCCCATCCAGAAACGCTTTTTGGGCACTAGCAAGTTTCCAATTCAGAAATGAGGATTTTTTGTCAAGATCAAGGAAATCAAGAGGTTGCGCGGA
>JAWLEX010000122.1:0-8697 GCA_041685835.1 Desulfatiglandales bacterium | reverse complement strand
AAACCGGGGCATCCACCACCAGGTCGTTGATCTCATCCATCACTTGGAAAATTTTTCCGAGAGGAACGGGCGTGTCCGTTTTTACGCTGACCAGCGGAAAGACGCCCCCCCGGACAAGGATATTGCCTGCAATACTTCGTACCGGGTTCAGTACCTCCTGCTCGGCCCACTGAGGCCCCTTGTCACAGAGGTTTCCGCGGACCTCTGTGACCTTTGGGGTCTCCCCGCAAAGGACATCGACCTCCAGCGGGCAGCCGTTCGGGCATACAATGCATACAAGGTTTCTCGTCTTCATTCCACCACCACCTCCAGCCGCCCGGCGTCCTGAATGCTGCCGGCCTTGACCTTGACCCGGATCATTTCCGCCGGGTGCAGCCGGACGATCTTTTTGCGGGCCACCTTCCGGCGCCCGTCCCGCACCAGCACGGCCCGGTCCCGCGAGGGTGCGTTGACGCGAAGCGAGAGAGTGAAGTCCCCCCGGCCTCCCACCCTTTGAGGAAGGACATAGGCCACCCCCTCACCGGCTTCGATGGGGACGAACGATTTGCGCGGCTGAATCCCTCCTCTGAGGTACCTTACCGCGAAACCGCCTGCAAGGGCCGCCTCCTCCGAGACGTGGTCCACCAGGTCATGGACATGAAGGACGTTTCCGCAGGAGAATACGCCCGGAATGCTCGTCATGCAGTGCTCGTCCACGCAGGCGCCGCTTGTCGGGGCTGCCATCTCGACATTTGCCCCGGCCGAGAGCTCGTTTTCAGGGATCAGCCCCACCGAGAGGAGGAGGGTGTCACACGGAATCAGTCTCCCGGTCCCGGGGACCGGGTTCCTGCTCTCATCCACTTCGGCCACGCTCACGCCGGTAACGCGCTCCCGGCCGTGGATCTCGATGACGGTCGAACCCAGGTGAAGAGGTATGCCGTAATCATTGAGGCATTGCTGTATGTTTCTGGGCAGGCCGCCTGCATAGGGAAGGAGTTCGAAGACACCTTCCACCCGGGCGCCTTCGAGGGTCATTCTTCGGGCCATGATAAGGCCGATGTCCCCGGAGCCCAGCACCACCACCCGGCTTCCCACCATGATGTTCTGCAGGTTGATAAGGTTCTGGGCCGCTCCGGCCGTGTAGACTCCGGCAGGCCGCGTTCCCGGGATGGTGATTGATCCGGCCGTTCTCTCGCGGCACCCCATGGCAAGGACCACTGCGCCTGCTTTGATCCGGGTGAATCCCTTCCTGGAACTGACGTAAAGGGTCCTCGTATGGTCCATGGACAGGACCATGGTCCCCAGCATGGCATCGATTCCAAGGCCGTCGAACTCGTCGATATATCGCCGGGCGTATTCGGGCCCCGTGAGGGCCTCTTGAAATTGATGGAGGCCGAACCCTTCGTGGATGCACTGATTGAGGATCCCTCCCAGGTGGTTGTCCCGCTCCACCAGCAGGATATCGCGGCAGCCGGTCTTCCGGGCCTCCACGGCGGCGGCGAGCCCGGCGGGCCCGCCTCCGATTACGACCAGGTCTTTCTTCACCTCATGCATGGGCGGTCTTTTCTTTCCGCAGTGGTCCTTGAAACAGCCGGGAACCATGGCTCGAAAGCAGGAAATCCTCGGGCCGGTATCCGAAATCGTGCTCCAGGATCCGCACAATCCTGGGCAGGCAGAACCCTCCCTGGCAACGGCCCATCATGGCCCTGGACCGGTATTTGATCGCTGAAAGGGTCCCGGCGCCAAGCGGGTTTTGAATGGCGTCGAGGACCTCCTTACGGGTGATCTGCTCGCACCGGCAGACGACCTCACCGTAGTCCGGGTCCCGGGCCGCCAGGTCGGCCTTTTCTTCGGGCGGGAGCTCGAAAAAGCATTCGGGCCGCCCCGGACGCTCTTTAATGAAGTTGGTTTTTGGGTGGAGAGGAATCAACTCGGACACGAAATCCCGGACCATCAGTGCGATGGCCGGAGCCGATGTCAGGCCGGGGCTCTCGATTCCCGTAAGGTTGATGAACCCGGGCACGTCTTTACGGCTCTCGATGACGAAGTCCTTGAAGCCCCCCACCTCAGGAGGCGACAGCTTGGGCCTCAGCCCGGAGAAGCTGCGGATGAAATCGGCTGACGAGATCCCGGGAAGGAGTCCGTGTCCCTCTTGTTTCAGCCGCGCCAGGATGCCGGCGGTGCAGGCGACGTCTTCGGGCTCTTCAACATACTCGTTGCTGGGCCCGATAAGGATGTTGCCGTCCACCGTGGCGGTGAGGTGGATTCCCAAGCCTGCCCCGCCTTTTCGAGGGGCCGGATAGACCAGGGTCGACAGCCTTTTCTGAAGCCGCTTGTCCAGGACCAGGTATTCTCCGCGGCAAGGGTATATCCGGTAATCGTTTATACCCGCCATCCGGCAGATCCGGTCGGAGAAGAGGCCTGCGGAGTTGATCAGGACCTTTGCCTCGAAGCACTCCCCCGACCCGGTTCTCACAATGAACCCGGCGCCGTTTCGGCTGATTCCCGTGACCTCCCGGCCCAGGAAATAGTCAACGGCGTTGGACAGGGCGTTCTCGGCCAGGGCTATGGTGAGCGTATAAGGGCAGATGATGCCGGTGGTGGGCGACCACAGGGCGGCGATTCCTTCAACCCCCGGCTGCCTTTTTCGGATCTCTTGGGCGTCCAGGATCTCGAGTCCGGGGACGCCGTTCGCCTCTCCCTGCTCCTTGAGCCGGTGGATGGTATCGATGTCGATGCCGTCCCGGGCTATTGTCAGCTTGCCGGTGTATTGGGCCTTCACCTTGAGCTCGCCTGCGAGCTCTTTCATCATCTCGTTGCCCCGGACGTTCAGGCCGGCCCTGAGTGTCCCGGGCTCATAATGAATGCCCGAGTGAAGAACGCCGCTGTTCCTGGAGCTGGTGCCCATGGAGACGTCCGGTTCCTTCTCCAGCACGCCTGTGTCCAGGCGATACCTGGAGAGCTCCCGGGCGACGGCGTTTCCCACGACGCCCGCACCGATGATCAGCACGTCGTATCTGTCGTGCTTCTTCATCGAGCTCCTCCTCCGGCGTAGGGGGTGAATCCTCTTCAGGCCGCCTTTGCGCCTGTCTTGAGACGGGTCGCCCGGAGTGTGTGGCGGAGCTGGGCTGAGAGCACGGACTTGCGCATGCGAAGGGACCTGGGGGTGACCTCCAGGAGTTCGTCATCACGGATGAAGCTCACGATCTGCTCCAGGGTGAGGGGCTTGATGGGAGAGAGAAGGATGTTGTCGTCTTTTCCGGCGGCCCGCATATTGGTCAGCTTTTTTTCCTTGCAGGGGTTGACGTCGATGTCCTGGCCGCGGTTGTGCTCGCCTACTATCATGCCCTCATAGACCGGGTTTCCGGGTACCACGAAGAGACGGCCCCGGGGCTCCAGGTTGGCCAGCGCGTAAGCCACGGCCCTTCCGCTTCGGTCCGCCACGATGGAGCCTGTGAAGCGGCTCAGCCAGGGACCGCGGAATTCTTCGTAGCCGTCGAAGACCGCGTGCATGATGCCGGTTCCCCTGGTGTCGGTGAGGAACTCGTCCCGGAACCCGATCAGGGTGCGGGCCGGCACGGAGAACTCCAGGCGCACCCTTCCGGAGTTGTTGTTGACAAGGAGGGTCATTTTGCCCTTTCGGAGCGAGAGCTTTTCAGTGACCGTACCCAGAAATTCCTCCCCGCAGTCCACCAGCAGCCGCTCCATGGGCTCGAGCTTTCTGCCTCCTTCATTGCGGAAGATCACCTCGGGCCGGCCCACGCAGAATTCATAGCCCTCACGCCGCATGGTCTCAATGAGTATGGAGAGCTGAAACTCCCCCCGTGCTTTGACCAGCATGGTGTCGGTGTCCCCGGTGGCCTCCACCTGCAGGGAAACGTTCTTGAGGGTCTCTTTGAAAAGCCGCTCCCGGATCCGGCTGGACTGGACGTATTTACCCTCTTGGCCGCCGAGAGGCGAATCGTTTACCGTGAACTTCATGGCCACCGTAGGTTCGTCCACACGGATTCGGGGCAGGGGCGGCAGGGCCGGCCTGTGGCAGATGGTATCCCCGATCTTGACGTCTTCGATCCCCGCGAGCACGGCAATGTTCCCGGCCGGAACTTCCTCCACGTCCTTCAGGGACATGCCCTCGTAAACCTGCAACCTGGAGACCTTGAGGGGCATGCCTTCGCCGGTTTCGCCGATGCACACCAGGGAATCCCTGGACCGGGTCGATCCGTTGAAGACCTTGCCGACGGCCAGACGGCCGACATAATCGGAGTAACCGAGATCCGAGACCAGCATCTGGAAACCGGCGTCCGGATCGCCGGCCGGTCCGGGGATCTCCTCGATAATGGTGTCCATCAGGATGTCAAGGCCGGTCCCGGTCTCCTCAGGGTTCCGCACGGCGACCCCGTCCCGTCCCACCGCGTACAGCAGGGGAAAATCGAGTTGATCCTCCGTGGCGTCCAGGTCGATGAGAAGGTCGTAGATCTCGTCCAGCACCTCGGCGGGCCTTGCATCCCGGCGGTCGATTTTGTTGATTGCCACTATAATCTTGAGCCCGGCCTCGAGCGCCTTTTTGAGGACGAAGCGGGTCTGGGGCAGGGGGCCTTCAGATGCGTCCACCAGGAGCAAAACCCCGTCCGCCATGGAAAGGGCCCGCTCCACTTCTCCCCCGAAATCCGCGTGGCCCGGGGTGTCTATGATGTTGATCCGAACACCCTTCCAGATCACCGAACAGTTCTTTGCGGCGATGGTGATGCCGCGTTCCCGCTCCAGGTCCATGGTGTCCATGAGGCGCTCTTCGACTTCCTGGCCGGCTCGAAACACACCGCTCTGATGAAAAATGGCGTCCACCAGGGTGGTCTTGCCGTGGTCCACGTGGGCGATGATGGCGATGTTCCTGAAACGATTGTTGATGCATGTGCTCGACATAATGTAAGAGGCTCCGCTCCATTCGTCCTTTCCGGACGTAGAAAATTTACAGAATCCATTAGTTTACTCATTTGGGACGGAATTGCAAGGTTTACGTGATTTGTGTCCTCAGCGCTTCATCGCGTTTTTTGTTCCGCAAGGTGGCAGGCGATCTGGGAGGTGACGGATATGCTCGTGCAGACGGTTTCTATCAGGCTTCGAAAGGTGACTGACAGGCGGGAGTATTCAGTTTGGAGTTTTGCCGGATCAATCTTTTTCACTTCCAGGTCCTTGCTTGCGAAGACCGACGCGCTATGGGGCTCCTGACCGGTGCTGAGAAAGGGCAGGTTTCCGAAAACGTCTTCGCGTCCCAGCGAAATCAAGGGAAGGCGGCCCTTCCTGGTTTTGTATACCAGGCAGGTCTCCCCTGAGGATATGATGTAGGCCTGCTCGCGGGTCGTGCCGGCTTTCAAGAACACCTCTTTGTCCTTTATGGTGATCGGGGACTTCTTTGTCCCGCAGTAAAGGTCTACCGCCCGGTCCGAGATTTTGATCAGGCGCCTGGAGAGGCTGAGCAGCAGGCTCCTGAACTCGGCGGAGAGAGAGGCGAACTCCCCGTAGAGCCGCTGTGTGTCAAGCAGCCCCAGTCGAACGTTTCCGATTGCTTTTACGTTGGCACTCCGAATGGTTCCCTCGAACAGGAAGATCATGAAGGTGCCGACGAAGCTTCCGGGTCCCAGCCTCGCGATCACGATAGGACCTTTGGGCGTTTCGCGGAGGATCTCCAACTCGCCTTCCAGGACGATCCATATCCAGTTTCCATGACGTCCTTCAGCCACCACCTGATGCCCGTCGGCGAACTCTTCCTCCTCGACGACATACATGTAGTCGACCACCGGGCCCCTGATCACCGGCATGGATTTCCACAAGACGCTGCCGGTCCCTTTTCGCCTTTCCGTTTGCGAGTCGTCCTTTTGGAGGGGGCCGACCTTGTCTATCTCGCCTTCGTCCAGCAGCCGGAGGGCGTCGAGCATGATCTGCATGCGGCTCATTTTTATAGTGCGAGGCGCCTGGACGGGTTTGAGGTGAAAGATAAATGTCCCCTCCATCCAGCCGAACAGGGAGTTGACCGCCTCCACCCCTTTGGCGTTCCCGTTAGAGGCGTCGATGGGGTCCCCGTTCTGGAAGTAGACCGCGGCGGTTGAAGGGGCATACGGGGATTTCACTTCCAGGACACCCGTGCTGTTGTTCCCTCCCAGAAGTTGAAAGAGGTCGGCCAGGCTGACAAAGGAAAGGTCTCCTTGGAGAACTGATGGACCGTTCATTGCGGTTTGCTCCCTATTCAGCCCAGTCGAGATCTTTTCTCAGGTGTTTTAATGTGAGTTCCATGCAGCGTTTCAGAGTAGGGCCGACACCTGTGCCTTTCAAGGCGCTTCCAGCGAAAGACGGGACCTTCAGCCTGGTGTTCAAATCCTTTTCCATCATCTCTACGGGCATAATGGGAAGCCCTTCCTCTTCCAGGTCCCGCTTGTTGTACTGCAGTACCACGGGTGTCTTGAATATGCTCTTCCCCTCTTCCTTCAAGTTGTCCTGAAGGTCCTTGAGGGATAAGATGTTGGCTTTTCTGCGGATTTCCAGGGAGTCAGCCACGAAGACCAGGCCGTCCACCCCTTTTAAGACCATTTTCCGGGTGGATGCGTATTTCACCTGGCCGGGAACGGTGAAGAGTTGCATCTTGACCTCCCAGCCCTTCACTTTTCCCAGTCCGATGGGCAAAAAGTCGAAGAAGAGGGTCCGGTCCCCCTTGGTATCTATGCTTAACATTTCGCCGGTCGTGTACTTCCGGCCTGCCTTATAAATGTACTCCAGATTGGTGGTTTTCCCGCCCCGCCCCGGTCCGTAGAATACTATCTTGCACTCTATTACTCGTTCCTGTGCATTGAAAATGGCCATGGAGTCCGCCCGTCATTCTCTGTTACTGGGTCTTTTTATGCAGAAGCCTTCAATGCCGATTCCTTCAAGAACCCTTCAATCGTCCAATCTGATATCCACCATGAAATTCCCCTGGTTGGGCCCCTGGAGGACCTTGGTCTTGCCGGTTACCGTTCCGCTTCCCAGAATAAAACCGATGGAGGAAAAACACTGGACTACCGGCAGTCGCATGCCGTGCCTCATGATTCTGACCAGTTCCTTGTTGGAGACGGGCACGATTACGCTTATCGTGTTTCCGGACTGGAACTCTACGGGGAAATCCTCGATCCACTCTTTTTCGGAACCGCTCTCCAGCCGGATGTTGACCGAGGAGATGTCGAGTTCATCGTCTTCCTGGATTGCTTCTCCCTGCGTGCCGGCTGCCGGCCCTTCCATCAACGGGATATCCAGGGCTATGCCCCGGCTTTCCATTACGCCCTGCAGGAACTCCTCTAAATGAAGGATTTCCTCCCTGCTGAAGCGGTCTCCTCCGGCCCATCCCTTGAATTGCTCGACAGCCTTTTCAGGGGATGATGTGTTCAGGTGGCAGCGGATAATATTTTTTGCAATCATCACGGGAAGTCTCGTATATTCCAGGATCTCGTTGAATTCCTTCGATGCCTTATCGAATTGGCCGAATTTGGCCAGAGCCATGGCTCCCTCGATGGCGGCGGCTTCACGATCTTTTGAAAATGCGAATGATTTCTTGATAAGTTCTTGAACATCGTCCGAAAGTTCAGGTGGTTGGGTATCGTCCTCAATCTCCTTCAGGGTCGTATTCAGTTCGCGGAGCTTCTCCTCGATGTCGGCGATCAAGGCCTCATTGGATTGAAGGGCGCCGCTTTGAGACATGATTTCCAAGGCATTGCTGAACTTTTCCTTGGCCTGGGTGAAGAGACCCTGATTCTTGTACACGCTCGCTTCTTTGAGCAGGGCCTTGACTTTTTCCTGTTCGGTCATGTCGAGCTCCTGAAAGGATACCGTACCATGACAGAATAAACAAACTGACTAAAATATCAACGGAATTTTGGCTCCCAGGCTTTTCTTTTCTGGAAATTATTGATTTGGTCAGCTCTCGACCCATCTGTGGTGGCAGATCCTCACCCCTTCCCTGATCCGGCGACGCGGGATCAGGAGGGAGAGCCTGAATGAAGTGGTGGTGATACCCGCAACCGGTATGCCGTTCTCCTCGAGGAGTTTCATGGTGGCCGTCAAAACCCGGTTGTTGCGGTTCAGGCCCTCACCGATAAGTGAAAGGGCCGACAGGTCGTTGTCAAAGGCGACGCCGGTCCCGATGTGTTCAGCCAGCTCAGGCTGAAGGTCATCCCAGCCGTAAACGTCCGCATTCGAGATGACGAACCCGGCGTGGGAAATGTCTCCGTCCGTGTCGACTTGCAGTAGATTGACCTCTTTGATCTGCACCTGTCTTTCCTCAAGCCATTGAACGGCGAGCTCGAAGTCCTTTAAAGACAGGTTTCCCCTGAAACGAACGCGCGTAATGAATTCCTCGCTGACCACGGCCTGAACCCCTGTAATCACTTCCGGGGGCAGCCGGCGGATGATGGTCTCCTTCCCCGGCTCGAAGGCGGCCCGTGCATAGATGGCGATCTGCTTTTCCTTGGCGAACTGGACCGCGTGTGCGTTGAGCACCTTGGCCCCGGCCGAGCTCATCTCCTGCATCAAGGGATAGCTCACCTCGGGCAGGTGCCGGGCGTCGGCCACTGACGCGGGATCGGCCGAGTACACGCCGTCCACGTCGGAATAGATCTCACAGCGATCGGCATTAAGGGCCGCGGCCAGGGCCACGGCGGTGGTGTCCGATCCTCCTCTCCCCAGGGTGGTGATGTC
>JAWLEX010000021.1:0-36217 GCA_041685835.1 Desulfatiglandales bacterium | reverse complement strand
CGTAAACACCATGACCAGACCCGGCAGGGGACGGCTTTCTGCGGCCGGTGCGCCGGGTCCCCGGCCGAGCGGGTCTTTGCGAGGCCGTCAAAGATAGACACACTGGTGGTAAGCGGGCGGTGCCGGGGCGAATACCAAAGGAGATGATAAAAGGATGCATGTCTCGTTTTCAAAATCGGTTGCATATGAATCACGGTACCCGGAGGTCGGGTTCGGCCTGGTCCTTGTCACGGGATGCGGCAACCCGGAGAACCCGGAGGGTTTCGACCAGTACAAGCGAAAGCTGCTCCGCCGGATGAGGAAGCGGGAGACTCTGGCCCAAGTCACGGAGCGAATAGGGGTCTACGACCGGTTCTTTCAAGAGTCCGGGCATAACTGCCCCCTTCCCGGACATCTCAAGCGGACTGTTAACAGCGGTTTCCCGCGCTATGACCTGCTTGTGGACGCCCATTTCATGGCCGAGATGTGTGCGGGTATCCTGGTGGCGGTGACTGACTTCGACCGCTTTGAAGGCCCGCTGACCCTTGATTTGGCCGATGAGGGCGAGGTGTGCCTGGGTATGGGCGGCCGGGAAATGCGGACGCGCCAAGGGGAGATAGTCCTGCGTGACGAGGCCGAGATCGTCTGTGTCCTTTGCCAGGGAGCGGACGAAAAGACCCGGGTAACGGCTGATACCAAAAACGTGTTGTATTACGCCTATGGGGTTCCCGGAGTGGAGTCGGAACACCTCAAGAACGGCCTTCATGTGGCCGAAGATGCAGTGATACGCTTCGGCGGCGGTACCAGCCGGGGGATCAAGGTGTTTTAAACCATGGACAAGACGGCGGGAGAAGGCCTGGCATGATTCGCAAGATCGTGTCCGGGGGGCAGACCGGCGTAGATCGGGCCGCCCTGGACGCAGCCATACAAGCAGGTATCGACCACGGGGGGTGGGTTCCCTTGGGGAGAAAGGCCGAGGACGGGAGGATCCCCGGGTCTTACCGCCTTCGCGAGACGGACACACCTAACTACGCCGAAAGGACCGAGAAGAACGTCCAGGACTCGGATGCCACCCTGATCGTCTCCCGCGGGCCCCTCAAAGGAGGATCACGGCTTACAATGGTCCTGGCTATGCGCCACGGGAAGCCATGGCAACACGTTGACCTTGAAACCAGTCCTGTGCAAGACGCTGCGGTCGCGATTCGGTCCTGGCTGGCGCAAAACCATGTGAGCACCTTGAACGTTGCCGGTCCACGTGCCGGAAATGATTGCGCTGTCTACGGTTTGGCCTTTGACCTGCTCCTTAAGGTCCTGAAAACTTAAAACCTCACCACGAAGAGCATGAAGATCGGGAAGAAAGCCAAAGATTAGAGGAACGGTCTTTTATCTCACAGGCCAGAGACGAGGGTCAAACCCGCGCTTTGCGAACGGCCGGTTTTTGCCGGGTAATTGCTTGCAAACCCATGCCCTCCTTCCTATGATGAATGCTGTCAATACGCTGCGGCCTTGGTGAACAGGAGAGGGAGCATTTGAAGGCATATCTGACATCCAAGCGAAAACAGTCGGGACCAGGGTGGTGGTGGATGACCGTCCTTTGCTTTTTTCTTCTCACAGCCCCGACCGGGGCACAGGAACGCCCTGAAGCCCTGGAGGGTGTGTCCATTCAGGACAATTTTATTCCATCGGAGTTCAGAGAAGTAGGCCGGATAGAGCGGATCGTAGGCGAGGGACGGATTGTAGTCCTGCACCGGTCTGACAGGCAGGCGTATTTCGCTTCGCCCGGGGACCCTGTGCACGAAAACGACGCCGTGTACTCTCTGGGCCGAATCCGTTGCCGGATCCTGTTCGAAGACCGAAATGTGGTGACCATGGCTCCGGAATCCGACTTGATCATCGACGAGGTCAATCTGGACAGCCTCAAAGGGGAGAAGCGGTCCCGTTTCGAAGTGACCCGGGGCAGGGTGTTGTTCTACGCGATTCAGCTGTTCCGATACAGGAAGGTGCGGCTCAACGTGAAAACGCCCACGGCCAGCGTGGGGATCCGCGGCACCAAGTTCGGGACGGAAATCGAAAAGGTCCCGTCTCATGGCGGGGCGCCGGGGGCCCCGAGAATCGCTTCCCGTGAGCCGGTTCTTCTGGCGGACGATTCAGCAGCGGCCGGCGTCCTGACACGGATTTATGTTGCCATGGGCAGGGTGAATGTGGCTTCAGAGGTGGATGAAACCTCGCGTGACCTGGCGGAAAACGAGTTTATGGAGGCCGATGCCCTGGGTTTGGGTCCGGCCCGCTACGACCCCGGGCGGGTTCGGTCCTTTGTGAACAGTGTCGAAGGTCCCATGGGGGCTGGAGAGGACCCGGAGCCGGCACCGAACGGAACCGGTCCGCTTGAAGACGACGCCAAGCAGCAGGAGGACATGATTCGGCAGCTCGAACAGCTGGAGGATGCGAAAGGGGGGGAAGTTCAGAGGGAATTCGAATTGGAGCACACGCAACCCCCCAGCGAGCCGTCAGAACATACGCCCCCGCCTCCACACGGTGAGAGTTATCCGTAAAGTCTTGAGGCGGCCGGGTCTTTCCGCCCAGGGCGGCGGGCACACCTGCAAGACGGGAATGAAATGCTCTGTTTGCTGTTCGGGCAGGAGAGGAGGTTATATGAAAACGCCTCTATTCAGGGGGGCGGCATTCGCCCTTTCGGTCGCCCTGGTAGCGGCCTTGTTTGTCCTGGTTAAGGGCTTCGACGCCTTTGCCCGGGAAAGGCGTTTCGTCAACTCCATCGGCATGGAGTTCGTCCTTGTCCCGGCAGGCACCTTCATCATGGGCAGCCCCATGAGTGAGGCGGACCGGGACAATGATGAGGACCCGTACGAGGTGACGATTACAAAACCCTTCTACATGCAGACTACCGAAGTCACCCTGGGCCAATGGCGGGAGGTCATGGGGAAAAGGCTGTTCGGGAGGCGCAGGGGAGCTCCCGATCAACCGGTGGTAAACGTCTCCTGGTTTGATTGCCGTGATTTCATATCAAAGCTGAACAAGGGCGGAGAGGGGACTTACAGGCTTCCCACCGAGGCTGAATGGGAATATGCGTGCCGGGCGGGCACTACTACGGCCTATTTCTGGGGGAATGAGCCGGACTGCTCCAAGGCCATGTACGGTAACAACCCGGTCAAGTCCGAGGAATGCATTCAAACGGTTGAATCCATGGGGCTGGAGCCGGGGAAACCGGCACCCGTTAAGAGCTATGAACCCAATCCATGGGGTATTTTTGACATGCACGGCAATGTCTGGGAGTGGTGCGAGGATTGGTACGGGGCGTATCCCGAAGCGGGTGTAAAGGACCCCATGGGTCCCGGCGACGGAAACCGGCGTGTGCGCCGGAGCGGGAGCTGGTACAAGTACGGCTGGTATTGTCGGTCCGCCAATCGAAACATGGCCCACCCGGCCGTAAAGCTTGATACCCTGGGATTCAGGCTGGTAAGGGAAGTGGAGTGACATGGTGCAGACACTCAAGGATCTGAGCTGGTTCAGCGGACGCAAAGGCCCCCTTTTGCTTATTATCATGGACGGGGTCGGAATCGGCGAAAATGGAGAGGAAAACGCCTTTTTTATGGCAAATACTCCCAGCCTGGACGCCCTGTTCAAGGGGCCGCTTTTCACCGAAATTCAGGCCCACGGAACTGCCGTCGGGCTTCCCACGGACGGTGACATGGGAAACAGCGAGGTCGGGCACAACGCCCTGGGCGCGGGCAGGGTGTTCGCCCAGGGGGCCCTTCTTGTCAACGAGGCCCTGGACACGGGGAGGATTTTCGAAAGCCCGGTATGGGGAGAGATCACAGACCGGGCTTGCTCCGGGGGAACGGTGCATTTTATCGGTCTTCTATCGGACGGCAATGTCCACTCCCATATCGATCACCTGTACAGACTTCTGGATTATTGCGCCGGATCCGGGTTTCCCCGGGTCCGCGTACACGCCCTGTTGGACGGCCGGGACGTAGGAGAACGCTCAGCCCTCGACTACATTATTCCCACCCAGGAGAAGCTGAAGCGCCTTTCAGAGGAAAAGGGCCTGGATTTCGCTATCGCTTCCGGCGGGGGCCGCATGAAGGTCACCATGGACCGGTACTACTCGGACTGGAGCATCGTGCAGAAGGGCTGGGAAGCCCATGTCCGCGGGAAAGGACGGCCGTTTCGAAGCGCCGAGGAGGCGGTGCGCGCCTATTATGAGGAGGATCCCCACATTACGGATCAGTACCTCGATGCGTTCGTCGTGGTGGACAAGAAAGGCAGGCCCAAGGGACCCATTGTAGACGGCGACGCTGTAGTGCTGTTCAATTTCCGTGGTGACCGTGCCATAGAGATTTCAGAGGCGTTCACGAGGGAAAACTTTTCTGCGTTCGACCGCGGCCCCGTCCCTGACGTGGTTTTCGCCGGAATCATGCAGTATGACGGGGACACCGGACTTCCCCCCAAGTTTCTCGTGCAGCCGCCGTTGATCCAGGGGACCGTGAGCGAATACCTCTGCGCCACCGGGGTCCCCATGTTCGCGATCTCAGAGACACAAAAGTACGGGCACGTGACTTACTTCTGGAACGGCAACAAATCCGGCTACGTTGATCGATCGCTCGAGACCTACGTAGAAATACCAAGCGACCGGATTCAGTTCGATAAGGCCCCGCGCATGAAGGCTGAAGAGATAACGGAAAGCACGATTTCGATGCTCAGGCAGGGGGCCTACCGCTTCGGACGCCTGAACTTTGCAAACGGAGACATGGTGGGTCACACGGGTGTAATGGAGGCCGCTGTGACGGCTGCCGAGACCGTGGACGGCTGTGTGGGCGAGCTTCTATCCGTTATCGACGAGCTTCGTGGTATCGCCGTTGTCACGGCCGACCACGGCAACCTGGACGAGATGTTTACTTTGAGCCCTGAAGGGAAAAGGATCCCCAAGACCGCACATACCCTCAACCCCGTCCCGTTCGCAATATATGATCCCGGGTACCTGGGCGAGTATGAAATGGCCCCCCTGGAAAAACGGGGCCTCTCGAACGTGGCTGCAACGATCCTGAACCTCCTGGGGTTTGACAAACCGGATGAATACGACCCCTCCCTGATAAAGCCCAAAGGCAGATAGCTTTTCAGGTGGTGGGCGGTCCGGGATTCGAACCCGGGGCTTCCACCGTGTGAGGATGGCACTCTCCCGCTGAGTTAACCGCCCGTGCAGTGAATCGCATCAATCGACAGATCAAGATCCTTACAATAGAACGGCATCGATGTAAATAGAAAACTGAGAAGCATCACGCTTCTTCCTGCCCCAAGAACGAGTGATCCTCGCGTACTTCGCGGTGAGCCGTCTCGTTTTTCTATAGGCGGCAAGCCTCATTTGAGCCCTACCGCACGCCTGACCTCCGCGGTCTCGGAATCGGTGAGGGGACGGTATGAGCCTACCTTCAGGTCTCCCAGGACCAGTGGGCCGAACCCGATTCGCATGAGCTGGATAACGGGGTGGCCGACGGCGTCGAGCATGCGGCGAATGATCCTGCTCCGCCCCAAGTGAAGCTTGATCCGGATCACGCTGCGCTGCGAGTTTTTCGATAGAAGAGTAACGCCGGCCGGTCCGCTGAACCCGTCATCCAGGGTAACGCCCCGGCGAAGCCGTTCCATGGACTCCTGCGGGATTTCCCCGTCCAGTGTCACTTTGTAGACACGGGGCACCCGGTATCGGGGATGGGTCATTCGATGGGCCCATTCGCCGTCGTTCGTCAAGAGGAGCAAACCCAGACTGTTGAAATCGAGCCGTCCCACCGGGTATACCCGCTCGTTTACATCTCGGAGCAGATCAATAACAACAGGCCGTCCCTCGGGATCGCTCAGGCCGGAGATGACCCCGAAGGGTTTGTTCATCATGAGGTAGAGGGGTTGTTTTGGAGAAGGGATCGGGTTGCCGTCCACGCATATGCGGTCCTTTCCCCACTGCACGGTGATCCCCGGGGTGAGGACCGGCCGGTCGTTCACGGTGACCCTGCCCGCCAGGATCAGCTCGTCCGCGCCTCTTCGGGATGCCACTCCGGCCGAGGAAATGATCTTATTTATCCTCTGGGGCGTCTGGGGCCTCGGGACCTGTGTCCGCCGACTCTCCGTCTTCGAGGACATGTTCCCCGCCGGTCCCGGTTTCACCGGGTTCCGGGGGGGTGACGTCCGGCTCCGGAGGCGGGTCTTCCGCGATCCCTTGAGCGGGCGTTTTGAGCAGGAGGGTTTCCCCGGGGGGCGGCGTGTCGGTTTTCGTGCCATGTTCCTCGTTTCCAAATTCCTTGATTTCTTTGAGTTTAGGAAGTGAGTCGATGCTGTCGAGATCGAAAACCTCGAGGAACCTCCGGGTGGTGCCGTAGATCAACGGACGCCCCGGCAGGTCTTTTCGGCCCATGACTCGGATCAGGTCTTTTTCGAGCAGATTGCGGAGGATTCCGCCGGATTCCACCCCCCGAACACGTTCTATTTCATGCCGGACGATAGGCTGCTTATATGCGATGACGGCCAGGGTCTCCAGGGCGGCGCGGGACAGCCTCGCCGGCGCGGTCTGGAGCATGCGCAGTATGTAGGGCCCGAACTCCGAACGGCTCCTGAACTGATGGCCCCCAGCCACCTCGCGAAGGCTGAAACTGCGGCCCATGGCCTCGTACTCGTACTTGAGCACCTTGAGGGCGCTTCGTATGTTAGCAGGCTCTGCGTCGGGAAGCCAGGAACGAAAATCCTTGACGCCCAGAGGGCGGTCCGAAGCAAAAAGCAGGGCTTCAATAATGAGTTTCAACGACTTAGGCACTTGCAGTGTCCTCGGTGTTCCCGAAGCAGGCCTCCAGGAGGATATCCCGCTCCGGGTCCGGCTGGTGAACACGGATCAGGCCCGTCTGCACAAGCTCGAGGAGAGCCAGGAACGTGGCGACCAGTTCAGGGATGGTTCTCTTTTCCGAAAAAAGTTCGGAAAAGGAGAGGGATCGTTCCTTCAACCGATCCATAATAAATGTCATCTTGTCTTTGAGGGACCACTTTTCGGATTGAAAACTGATTTCCGCCCCGGGTGAGAGCCGTTCGATGACCTGCTTGAAGGCATCCATGAGTTGGAACAGGTTCGCTCTCGGGAGTGGAGCCTCCTCCCGGTAGGGGGCCAGATCATCCGGGGCCGTCCGCCGGGTGAAAATATCCCGCTCAAGGATATCGCGGTTGGAGAGTTCTCCGGCCACCTCCTTGAGGCGCAGGTACTCCATGAGGGGTCGGGTGATCTCGATTCGCGGGTCTTCCTCCTCCTCGTCGTCGGGGCTGGGCGGCAGGAGCATCTTGGACTTGATGTGGATAAGGGTCGCGGCCATTACCAGGAAGTCCCCGGCCACACTTATGTTAAGGGCCTTCATCATGTCCAGGTATTCCAGATACTGATTGGTGATGGTGGATATGGGAATATCAAAGATGTCCACCTCGTTCTTGCGAATGAGGTGCAGGAGAAGGTCAAGGGGCCCCTCGAACAAATCCAGTTTGACTTCGTAATACTGGGGTTCGTTCATAGTTAGATCTTGACTCTTTCCCGGACCTCTTCCATTGTCCTGCGGGCTATCGCTCTCGCCCGGGCAGTGCCGTCGGCCATGATGGAACGGACGGTATCCGGGTCGGCTTCGAGTTCCCTGCGTCTCTCCCGGACAGGCTCCAGCGCCCTGTTCAAGTTTTCCGCCATAAGCTTTTTACACTCCACGCAACCGATCCCGGCTGCACGGCAGTCCGCCTCGATCCGGCGAACAACCTCGCTTTCGGTGTAGAACTCGTGAAAACTGAACACGTTGCACACGGCGGGGTCGCCGGGGTCGCTCTTGCGCGCACGCTGCGGGTCCGTGACCATTTGGCTCACCTTGGTGCTCACGGTCCCGGCATCGTCCTTGAGGAGGATGGCGTTTCCATAGCTCTTGCTCATCTTTCTCCGATCCAGACCGAGAAGCTTGGAAGTCGGGGCCAGAAGCAGGTCGGGCACGGGGAAGACATCGCCATATATGTGATTGAAACGACGAGCTATCTCCCGGGTTAGTTCTACGTGGGGCGCCTGGTCTTCTCCGACGGGAACACCGCCGGCCTTATAGATCAGGATATCCGCCGCCTGAAGAACGGGGTATCCCAGGAAACCGTAAGTATGGACGTCCTTTTGGACCAGTTCCCGAAGCTGTTCCTTGTAGGTGGGGTTGCGCTCCAGCCATGGAAGCGGGGTTATCATGGAAAAGATGAGATGAAGCTCCGCATGCTCGAGGATTTGGGACTGAACGAAAAACGTGGCGATGTTCGGATCCAGGCCGACCGCGATCCAGTCGATGATGATCTCGTGCGCATACCTGCGGAGGCCGCTGGTGTCGGCATAGTCACTGGTGAGGGCGTGCCAGTCCGCAATGAAGTAGAAACACTCATACTCCTTGGTTAGTTGCTTCCAGTTTTCCAGGGCTCCGTGGACGTGACCCAGGTGCATGTCTCCGGTGGGCCGCATTCCGCTGACGATCCGCTTCCGATTCATCCGTTACTTCTCCCGTGCGGAAATGTTTTTTTAAGATCTCGAGTTGCAGCGGCCGAATCGGTTTTCATCTGCCCGAACTTCAGCGAACCGCGTAATCTTATGAGAACCCATAAATTATTCAAGGCTTTTCTTGGAATGGGCAGGGGCCTTTTCTTCCACAATCCAGCCGGAGTAATTTTCAAGAACGAAGCTTAACTCCTGGTCCCTGGTGTGGATTCGACCGTTCATCCTGGCTTCCAGAAGCCGGTCCAGTATCTCCCTGTAGACAGGGCCGGGCGGGATTCCTAAGGCCTTGAGATCACGGCCCTGCAGAAAAGTCTTAATATCCCTCAACCGGCTGAAGTATAGCGAAATCTGCCGTTTGATACGCCGGTTGTTGGCCTTGGCCATCAGGTAGAGTATCAATTCGCAGTCGTAGTCGGAGAGCAGGGTGTAGACCCCGAAGAGGTTGTCTTCATCGAGCCGGAAAAGGTCGTCCAGGAGTCCCCAGGCCTTCCGCCTCTGGTGGACCAGGCCGAGCCCTTCCTGTTCCGAAATCTGCGCCCTTTGAGCCAGTGCAATCAAAGAGGCGCTTTCCAGCGAGGAAGTGAGTCCGAGCCAGTAGACTTTCCAGGGGGCATATGGCTCATCGAGGTAGAGGCGGTCGTACCAGGAAAGTACGGCGTCGATTTCGCGCAGAACGGAAAGGAGGTCGTCCGTGAGGCGGAGCTTGGGGTGAATCAACTGAAGCAGGCTGAAGCCGTCCATTCGCTCTATGAGTTGAACCGGGTCCTTCTCCATCATGAGAAGTTTCAGCTCGAGGAAAAGCCTCCTCGGTGACATGTCCTTAAAGGTATTGATGGAGACGGCGTTCTTCATCAGGGCCAGGGTGAGCTTTCCAATCTTGAAGCCGAACCGCTGTTCAAAGCGGATTGCTCGAAGGACCCGGGTCGGGTCTTCAACAAAGCTCAGATTGTGCAGAACTCGGATCACCCTCTCCTTGAGGTCCTTTTGGGCGCCGAAGTAGTCTACGAGCGTCCCGAAATGCCTGGAATTCAGCTTGACGGCCAGTGTGTTCATGGTGAAATCCCGGCGGAAGAGGTCCTGTTTGAGAGAGCTTGTTTCCACGATGGGAGGGGCCGCGGGTGATTCGTAGTACTCCATACGCGCCGTGGCAATGTCCACCTTGAAGCCGTCGGGGAAGACTACCACGGCGGTTCCGAACTTGTGGTGCATGCGGACGCGAACGTCATCATGCTGCTCGGAGAAGGTGCGGGCGAACAGGATCCCGTCACCTTCAACCACCAGATCCACGTCAAGGTTTTCCCGCTTAAGGAAGACGTCCCGAACCAGTCCTCCCACCAGGTAAACATTACAGCCGAGCAGATCCGCAATTTTTCCGAACTCCTTGAGGCGGGCGATGACCTTCCTGGGGAGGCGCTCCTTCAGCATGGAGGCCATGTTTTTTTTCCGGATAAACTGGGAGGCATGCCTGGACTCATAGGTGAAATCCCGAATCACGGGCTCGCCCACGAGAATGTTGAGCAGGTCTGTGCGGGTGATCACGCCGATTACGCGCCCCCCGTCCATCACGGGAAGGATGCGTAGACGGTCCTTGATGATGAGATCCTGTACTTCCTTGAGGGAGGCGTCAGGGCCTACTGAAGAAAACTCGATGTTCATGTATTCCTGCACCTCTAGATCTCCGAGGTGGAAATATACCGCTTTTTCAACGACCTGGCGGGTAATATATCCCTGGATTCCAACGTCTTCGTCTCCCACCATGAGTACGTTGATATTGTATCGGGTCATGACGGAGGCCGCTTCCTGAATGGTTTCATGCGGCCCGATCTGAATGACCGGGGAAGCCATTACATCGCGGGCCGTCTTGCGGGGATTGATACGGCTCCTCAGAAGGGCGTGAAGCGAGCGCCGGGCCTGAATAAGGGTCTTGTTCTTGATGGTGGCCGAGGCGGCCTGGGGATGGCCGCCCCCCCCGAAGGCCAGGGCGATCTCGGCTGCGTTCACGTCTTCGATGCGGCTTCGCGCCACGAGGTAGATCTTGTCTTCCATCTGGGCAAGTGTAAAGATTACATCCAGGTTCTCCATGTCCATGAACTTGTGTACGAGCACCGCGAGGTCGCCGACATAATCATCCCGAATGACTTCGGAAATCACCACGTTTACACCGTTGATAACCAGAGTCGAGGCCTCTTGCATGAGGTCATTCAAGAGGCGGACCTGCTCGGCCGTGAGCTCCCTTGTCAGCAGGTCGGAGATCAGGTTGTGGTCGGCGCCCTTTTCAGTGAGCCAGGCAGCCGCCCGGTAGTCCTCGGCACGGGTCGAGGAAAAAGTGAATGACCCTGTGTCTTCGTGAATCCCCAGACACATGATAGAGGCCTCGTCCGGGCTCACCGTGAGCCCCTTTTCCGCCAGGATCTCGGTAATCAGGGACGTGGCGGCCCCCACCTCGCGTATCACCTCGAAGCTGCCGTGGATGTCGTCGTCCGAGTCCGGATGGTGATCGTAGATGTGAACATCCACATCCTCATTGTCTACGATTTGAGCGAACCTGCCGATGCGGCTCCTCTGGCGGGTATCCACCAGGATCAACCTTCCAATGGTTTCTAGATCCAGGTTTCGGATCTTGGTGGAGTTAAAGACGTAGGATGCGGTGTGAATAAAAAAGTTGCGCAGTCCCTTTTCCTGGCTTCCTGGAAAGACAAGGACGGCATCGGGATAGAGTTTACTGGCGGCCAGCATGGACGCGAGAGCGTCGAAATCGGCGTTGATATGGCTCGTAATTACCTCTACCCGTTCCCGCCCGGGTACGTCGACTGCTTTTACATTTTTGGGTTTATCGGGCATGGCCGGTATGTTTGTCCTGAGGCGTTCGACGTGACCGGCACCCGGTTGACGACGGTCAGCCGACAGGGGTTGCGGCATTACGGCGACTTCGGAGGGACAGGGGCAGGGGAGGGAGGCCCGGCAACGATAACCGGCTCACACTCCCCGGATTCTCTCGTCCGATTCCTGCCGCTTCTTGCAGTCGATGCAGAGCGTGGTCACCGGGCGGGCACGCAGCCTTTTCTCGGAAATATCCTCCCCGCACTCCTCGCAGATTCCGTAAGTGCCGTTCTCGATGCGCTCGATCGCGTCTTTGATCTTGCCGATCAACTTACGTTCGCGATCCCGGATTCTGAGGGTGAAGTTCCTGTCCGATTCGAGCGTAGCCCGGTCGGACGGGTCGGGGAGGTTCTCCTTTTGATCGCTCATGTCGTCGACTGTCTCGTATGCCTGCTCCAATAGCTCGTTCAGCCGTTCATTCAGCAGTTTCTCAAAGGATTTTAGTTTTTTCTTGGTAAGCATGTTTCCCTATCCATCCTCCGGTCCATCATGTTTGGGGCCTGCAGACACGTCTCCGGCAACAGGAGACAAAGGGAGCCGTGCATGTGGCCACAACGTCAGGTGGTGAACTTCTTCCATAAGCTTTTTGCCTTCTGTGAGACTTTGTCTCCCTCGATGTCGGCAAACTCCTCAAGGATTTCCTTCTGGCGTTGGCTGAGCCGTCTAGGAACCTTCACTTTTGCCTTGACGAACATGTCTCCCCTTCTCTGGTCTCGAAGGGCCGGCATGCCACCGCCGTGAATAGTGAGTACATCACCGGGCTGGGTACCTTTTGGAATGGAGAGTTCCTTGGTCCTCTCCTCACCGAGCACCGGGATGTCCACGCTGTCGCCCAAGGCGGCCTGTACAAAAGAGATCGGTATCTCGCAGAACAGGTGCTCGCCTTCCCGGGTGAAAAAATCGTGCTTCCGAACATGAATCACTACGAAAAGATCCCCGGGGGGGCCTCCGCGCTCTCCGGGTTCTCCCTCCCCGCGGAGGCGGAGCTGGGAACCGTGATCCACGCCCGGCGGGATCTTCAGGGTTATCTTCCGCTCCGCACGAACACGGCCGCGGCCATGGCATACCTCACAGGGGTCCGTGATGGTGCGGCCTTCGCCGTTGCAGCTCGGGCAGGTGGCGCTTATCTGAAAAAAGCCCTGGGATCGAACCACCTGGCCCCGGCCCTGGCAGGTCGCACAGACCCGGGCTTCGGTCCCCGGTTTGGCGCCGGTTCCCGAACACTCCTCGCACAAGTCTTCCTTTTGAAAGACGATCTCTTCTTCCTTACCGCTGAATGCCTCCTCCAGGGTGATCTCGAGATCATATCGAAGACTGTTGCCCTGCCTGGCTCGCGTCCGGCCTCTCCCCCGTGTGCCGAAACCGAAAAAGTCCTCGAAAATATCTCCGAAACTGGAGAAGATATCCTCGAAACCGCTGAATCCCTGGAAGCCGGTCCCTTCCAGGCCTTCGTGACCGTAGCGGTCATAGACCCGCCGCTTTTCCTGGTCGCGAAGCACCTCATAGGCCTCGGCCGCTTCCTTGAACTTGTCTTCCGCCTCTTTATCACCCGGGTTCCTGTCCGGATGGTATTTCATGGCCAGCTTGCGGTAGGCCTTTTTTATCTCTTCGGCTGCGGCATTCCTGGAAACGCCCAGCACCTCGTAGTAATCTCGCTTTCGCATTCGTCATCGGCCCCTGCAGACTCATAAGCACCGAGAAAGACCATACGGGCTTTCAGCCCGAGTCAGCGGAGTGGTTCCCGGTTTATGTTTCTGATTCGTTCGCTTTTTCTTCGGCCGGCTTTTCATCGCCCGCTTCTTCGAGCAGTTGCCGGGCCAGGGAATCGGCGCGGGTTTCAAGCAGGGCCTCCGGATCGACGGGTTCAGCCTTTGCCACGTTTCCGGAGGCGATTTCCCGCAGGGCCACGACCACATCCTTGTTCTTTGATGCCAGGGTGGGTTCGAGGCCTTTTCTCAGTTGACGTACCCGCTTTGCAGCCATATGTATCAGGGCAAAACGGTTGTTTACTTTTTGGAGACAGTCTTCTACTGTAATTCGAGCCATTGCGCACTCCTCAAGAGAGGTTTCCATGCCTGCCGATGCGGCAGATGGAATAAACCCTATTTTTTAACCTTTCTCCAGCGCTTTGTAAAGCACAAAACCTTGCCATTCGACCGGAATTCGACATGCTCTCCCAAGTCTTGAGCGGTACCGTCATCGGCATTGAGGCATTTTTGGTATTTGTGGAGGTCGACATCTCCTCAGGGCTCCCGGCTTTTTCCACCGTGGGACTGCCCGAAGTGGCGGTAAGAGAGAGTAAGGATCGAGTCAAGGCATCCATAAGGAATGCCGGCTATTCCTTTCCTTCGGATCGTATCACGGTCAATCTGGCCCCGGCCGACGTGAAAAAGATGGGGACTGGTTTCGATCTCCCGATTGCCCTTGGCATTCTGGCCGCCTCAGGCCTGATTCCTGCCGCCTCTCTTGCGGAGCACATGATTTTGGGTGAGCTCTCTCTTGACGGCTCGATTCGACCCGCCCACGGCGTGCTGTCCCTGGCTGCCGCGGCCCGGAAGGCGGGACTTCGAGGAATGTTCGTACCGGCGGCCAATGCCGTGGAAGCGGCCGTCGTGGATGGGATCGCCGTCTATCCGGTGGAGTCGATTCCCTCCATAGTGGAGATACTTGCAGGCAAGGCACAGCCAATCCCTGTTCAGGCGCCAGGGGAAGATTTTTCAAACAAACGGACGTATGCGGAAGATTTTAGGGACGTAAGAGGGCAGGAAAACGCCAAGAGGGCACTCGAAGTGGCTGCGGCCGGCGGGCACAATATCCTCATGGTAGGCCCCCCCGGTTCCGGAAAGACCATGCTTGCCAGGCGTCTTCCAGGGATCCTTCCCGAACTCTGCTTTGACGAGGCCCTGGAGACCTCCATGGTCTACAGCGTGTGCGGTCTCCTGCCTGAAGGCGAGGGGCTGGTGACTGCAAGACCTTTCCGAGCCCCGCACCACACGGTTTCCGATGCCGGTCTCGTGGGTGGGGGTCAGAATCCCAGGCCCGGGGAAGTGAGTCTCGCGCACAACGGGGTCCTGTTCCTGGATGAGATGCCCGAGTTCCGGAGAAACGTCCTCGAAGTTCTCCGGCAGCCCATAGAGAGCGGCCGGGTGACCATATCCAGGGTTAACTCCAGCGTCGTGTTCCCCGCCGATTTCATGCTGGTAGGGGCTATGAACCCTTGTCCGTGTGGTTACCTGGGAGATCGAAAGAGGTCCTGCACCTGCACTCCAGAGCAGGTGAACCGCTACCGGGCTCGCATTTCCGGTCCCTTGCTGGATCGTGTCGATCTGCACGTGGAAGTCCCCCGAGTGTCTTACAGGGATATGCGGGCGAACGATGAAGGGAGGGGATCAACGGAGATTTTCGAGCGGGTTCGCTCAGCCCGAGAGATTCAGGCTGAGCGCTTTAACAAAGCACCCATTCAGACAAACGCCGCCATGGGCGCACGTCTGCTCAGAAGGTACGTGTCACTGAACCTCGATGGAGAGGCGCTCTTGGAGCGCGCTGTGGAGCGCTTCGGTCTCAGCGCCCGGGCCCACGCCCGCATCCTCAAGATTGCCCGGACCATCGCCGACCTCGAGGCAAGCCCGGATGTTCTCGCGGACCACGTAGCCGAGGCCGTTCAATACCGGTCCATGGATCGGGATCCGTTTATATAAGGCCTTCCAGGTCTTGGGCCACATCATCCAGGATGTCCTTTACATCTTCGATGCCCACCGAAAGGCGGATCATGTCCGGCGTGATACCTTCGGCGATCCGGCCTGATCAACAAAGGCGTCTGCATGAAGTGCGAGGGAATCGAATCCATAGTTTGTTTCCATCCAGAAATGGTCTTTTTTGCCAATCTCGGCGTCAATATGCGAGGTTGCTTGTGCGGCGTACTTCAGTACGCCTCCGCGCAACCTCTTGATTTCCTTGAGCTTGACAAAAAATCCTCATTTCTGAATAGGAAACTTGCCAGTGCCCGAAAAGCGTTTCTGGATGGGCACGAGCTACGTTGCTGTTTCGAAGAGTGCTGTGCTCAGGTACCGCTCTCCGGCGTCGGGCAGAACGGTGACAATCAGCTTGCCCCTGTTCGCCGGAAGGGCGGTCAGGCGGCAGGCAACCGCCACTGCCGCCCCGCTTGAGATACCGCAGGTTATGCCCTCTTCCAGGTGGAGGCGGCGCGCGTATTCCAGCGCCTCCTCATTGGATACAGTAGCGATCTGATCAACTATGTCGAGGTCAAGAACCTCGGGTTTGAAGCCGGCGCCGATACCCTGAATCTTGTGCGGCCCGGGCCTGGGTTCTTGACCGTTTCGGATGGCGGTAAGCACCGGGGAGTGGATCGGTTCCACGGCCACCGACCAGATGGGCCTCTTCCTGGTTTGTTTGAAATAACGGCTGACTCCGGTGATGGTTCCGCCGGTGCCCACGCCGGAAACAAAAATATCCATTTTGCCGCCAGTGTCGTTCCAGATCTCCGGGGCGGTGGTCTTGAAGTGGATCTCCGGATTTGCCGGATTGTTAAACTGCTGGGGCATGAAGTGTTTATCCGGGTTCGAGGCAAGGATCTCTTCAGCCTTGTTGACGGCACCTTTCATCCCTTTGGTTCCTTCGGTCAGAACAAGCTGTGCGCCGAAAGCCGCCAGCATCTTGCGACGCTCCATCGACATCGTCTCAGGCATTGTCAGGAGCAACGGATAGCCCCGCGCTGCACAGACAAAGGCCAGGGCGATACCTGTGTTGCCGCTCGTAGGTTCGAGCACCGTTATCTCCCGCGATCCCGGTCTGAGAATTCCGTCGCGTTCGGCCGCCCAGATCATAGCCGCGCCGATGCGGCACTTCACGGAGTAGGCCGGATTCCGGCCTTCAATCTTGGCGGCCAGGGTCGCAGGCATGCCCTTGGTGAGACTGTTGAGACGGATGAGCGGCGTGTTGCCGATGCTCCGGCTGTTGTCTTCGAATATCGTACCCATTGGGATCTCCTTATATACAGTAATCGAACGGTCCCTCCTGTTTGGCGTACTGTCTGGCCGAGAGCTGCTCGAGCGTGATATTTGACAGCACTCCGTCCACTGCCGAGGCGATATCACACCAGACATCTCGAGCCGCGCAATGACCGGCCCGCGGACAGGACGTGGCATCCGCAACGCATGCCACCGGTGCACCACTGTCTTCAAGGGCCGAGATCACGTCTGAGGCGGTAATTGATGAAGGATCCCTCGCCAGCGCGTAGCCGCCCTTCGGTCCACGCACCGTGCGGACAAGGCCGGCCGATCTCAAACCCATGACAAGCACATGAATATACTTGCCCGAAATGTCTTGGGTCCCGGCGATCGCATTCACAGGGACTGGTCCACGGCCATAGTTGCCGGCCAATTCCATCATAACGCGCAGCCCATACCGTCCCTTGGTCGACATCTTCATCCGGTTTCCTCCAGAACGCATTTTCAATTAAATTACCATAGATTACCTTATATTGTCAATCGAATTAATAAGCTATTCAGACCACCGCTTTACAGCCGGCATATGTTGTGCCATAGTATTTTGTTGAATCGAAGCGGATCAGCCGGTTGCGAACCGAGTCCAAACAAAGGGGGGGTCTGTTCATGCGGCGCTTGTTGAAGGCCATGTTTGTGCTGGGGTTGCTCTTCATCCTGGCTGCAGGAGGGGCGGGGGTTTACCTTTGGTACGTCTGGTCGAGCAACCTGCCCTATATAGGGGCCCTTGAGGACTACAATCCGCCTGTCATTACCGAGGTCTTCAGTGCCGACGGCGAGGTCATAGGCCGCTTCTGGGAAGAGAGACGCATCGTGGTCCCTCTGGATCGCTTTCCTGAACACCTGATCCAGGCCTTTATCGCGGCTGAAGACGGCCGGTTCTACCGGCATGAGGGCATCGATTTATTCAGTATCTCCAGGGCGTTCATCAGAAACCTTCAGTCAGGAAAGATCTCCCAGGGAGGAAGTACGATCACCCAGCAGGTCACCCGCTCTCTACTGCTCAAGGATCCGAGCAGGACCTATGAGAGAAAGGCCAGGGAGGCTATTCTCTCACTCCAGATCGAAAAGGCCTTTTCAAAAGAGCGAATCCTTTTCCTGTACCTCAACCAGATCTACCTGGGTCATGGGGCCTACGGCGTGGAGGCTGCCGCGAGGACCTACTTTGGAAAGTCGGCCATGGATCTTACCCTGGCCGAGTCAGCCATGCTCGCAGGACTCCCCCAGGCGCCGAGCCGTTACTCCGCCTTTCGAAATTTCACGCGTGCCAGGAATCGACAGTGGTATGTGCTGGATCGAATGGCGGCGGAGGGGTTCATCGGCCTTGATGAAGCGCATCGGGTCTTTGCTCAACCGCTTCTGCTCAAGAAGGACACGGAAGATTCCTTTGCCAAGGCCCCGTACTTCACCGAGCATGTCCGAAAGTACCTGGAGGAGGCGTATGGTCGTGAGACCCTTTACCGTGGAGGGCTCAAGGTATACACCACACTGGATCTCCCCAGGCATCGAATGGCGCAGGAGGCCGTTGCACAGGGCCTGCGCGACCTTGACAAGAGGGAGGGGTACCGCGGCCCCGTCCGCCGACTCCGTGCAGAAGAAATCGACGGGTACCTGGATAGTGCGGAAGAAAGCTTCAAGTCGAAACCTCTGGAGGACGGCGACATAGTCGAGGCGGCCGTTTTGGCGGTGGAGGATGACAAGAAACGTGTGATAGTCGGTCTTGGTGCGGATAAAGGTGTTCTTCCGCTGAAACACATGAAATGGGCGCGAAAGCCCAACCCTAAAATTCACTACAGCGCGGCTTTGGTTCGGCGTCCGAGTCGTGTCCTCGAGAGGGGGGACGTGGTTCTGGTTCGAATCCTGGAGCCAGCCGGGGAACCTGCAGCCTGGATTGTGGCCCTGGAGCAGGAACCCGAGGTCCAGGGGGCCCTCATATGCATGGAGCCCGACACGGGTCGGGTTCTGACCATGGTCGGCGGACGTGACTTCGCCGAAAGTCAGTTCAACCGCGCCGTCCAGGCCCGCCGCCAGCCGGGCTCCTCGTTCAAGCCCATTATCTACGGGGTCGCCCTGGAAAACGGCATGACGCCCTCCACGTTAATCCTGGATGCGCCATACGTGGCGTCCATGCCTGAAAGGGACAAGCTATGGAGACCGATGAACTACAAGAAGGAGTTCTCCGGGCGTACCCTTTTTCGCTGGGGGCTGATCAAGTCCATGAACGTAATCACCATTAAAATCCTGAAAGAGGTAGGCGTTCAGAAAGCCATACAGTACTCACGTCTTCTCGGGATTGAATCCGATCTCAGTCCGGACCTGGCTCTGGCCCTGGGGTCTTCCGGCCTTTCCCTCCAGGAGCTCACTCGTGCGTACGCCTGCTTCGCCAACAGCGGCATGCTGCCCAGGCCTTACACCATCGAACGTATCGAAGACCGGCACGGCCGGGTGCTCGAAGAAAACCAGCCGATGGTCGTGGAAGCTGTTTCACCTCAGACAGCCTTTGTCATGACCGACTTACTCAAGGGCGTGGTGCAGGAAGGCACCGGATGGCGCATAAAGGCGTTGAAACGCCCCGCAGCCGGAAAGACCGGTACTACCAACGACCTCAGGGATGCATGGTTCATAGGGTTCACGCCGGAACTCGTAACCGGCGTCTGGGTTGGATACGACGACCACGTACCCATGAGCCGCTCAGAAACCGGATCAAGGGCCGCGAGCCCCATCTGGCTGCATTTCATGCAGGACGCCCTGAAAGGCCTGCCCGTGCAGGATTTTCCGGTTCCAGAGGGCGTAGTATTCGCCAAGATCGATGCAGAGGAGGGGCTCCTGGCAGGACCGCGTTCAGAAAAGACCTTGTTTCAGGCCTATGTGGAGGGTACCGAACCCACCGAGCACGTACGTCCCCCGGAGAGGGCCAGAAGCGGTCATTTCGGACAGTTCGACATGGATTTCGCTCAATAGCGGGGATGGCGTGTGTGTCAGGCCTTCTGGGCCAGGGGAAGCTTGACGAGAAGTGTGGTCGTGTCCTTCCCGGTTTGAATCTCAAGGCGTCCGTTGAGGAGCCGGATTATGCGGTGGGTGATGTAGATTCCCCGGCCACGGCCTTCTCCCTCCATGAGCCGCAAGCGGTCCTCCTCTGAAATGACCCCCGTGTTCGTAATCTCCACGCAGGCCCAGTTCCCGTCCCGGAAGGTCCGAACGGCCAGTTCTCCTCCCCTCAAAGGTATGGCGTTGGTGGCGTTGTTAAAGAGGTTGTCCAGGACGCGTTCCAGGTGCATGGGGTAGCATCGCACAATGAGGAGGTCTTCGTAGGGTCCTGACTTAAGTGTCACATTCTGTTTGAGCTGCTCTTTTATGGCTTCCTCGTTGATCTCGAAACGGTAACGGACCACATCGCTCAGATTGACATCTTGTTTCTCCCCCACCTGGTAGATGCTGAGAGCCATTTCCTGAAGCCGGCTGGTTTCCTCGAGAAGGATGTCCACATAGCGCCTGATCTTGCCCTCGTCCCGCTCCCCGCCCGTCCGTTCCAGGAGTTGTTTCAGCCTTCGCGCGAACCCGGCGGTGGCAATGGCCGGGTTCTTGAAGTCATGAAGTGTGTCATCGAGGTGCTCCATCCGTTGGGCCTTGACGAGCTCCCGCCCGAGAAAGAGGAATATGTCGATCTCTTCCTCTGCATATCGTTTGCGCTCGTCCAGTGCATCGAATGTCATGAAGTGTGTGATTTCACCCCCTACGCTGAGGGGTATGTAAAGGATGGAGTTGATGCTTTGCGACCGGGCGAAACGCTTCACGCCGGCTGATACCAGCTCGCTTTTCTGCGGGTCGGTTACGAGCAGATAGGAAGGCGTAACGATCTCGTAAGGGCTTTCCTCCACGTACTCACGTTTTCCCAGGATGAGTTCGAAGGCCGGCTCGCGCTCAATGGGGAACTCCTTGCCGATCCCGTGATAGCCGACGGAATCCGGGTACCCGGCCTCTAATACCGCGTAATCCAGGTCCCGGCTCACCGAGAAGAGGGCGCAGCTTTCCAGGCTGATTATATCGGCAAGCTCTGGAATGACCTGGTTGAAGACGTCCTTCATTTTGACGCCTTCCCGGCTGCCGAGCTTAAGGAAGATGTTCCTTACGATAGTGTCCTTTTTTTCGTTCATCGCATAGAGGAAGAGGATTTTTTTCCTGGCGATGACAAAGCTGAGCCTTCGGCTCATCACTACGGCGGTCTGCACTTCCACCGTGGAAAAGTTGCGGTTTTTTTCCGGGAAGTAGATCTGGATTACACCTACGGCGTCCCGCTCGTGGGGGAAAAACCGCGGGATCTCCACCGGGATCGCCATGAGGGAGTGGACTCCCTTTTCGAAAACCACGCTCTTGTCCTGGTAGAGGTTCTCACTGAGGATGTCCGGCACAAGGTAGGGCCGCCGGGTCTTCACCACCTCGCCGGCTACGCTTTGTTCCAGGGGGATATAGGCCTCACGGACGGCCTCCTTGTATGGGTAGGAGCCGTAACTGAGCATCTGTTCGGTGTAAGGGTCATATATCCGCGCTGATGCCGAATGGGCCTCCAAAAAGTCAACCATATGGAATGTGGCCTTGGACAGGATCTCCTTTTCAGGGAGTTCCGGGCTGATCTCGATGATTTCGTCCACCTGCTTTACAAAGCGGGTGAGAAAGCCGGAGAGGACCTTCTCCTCGATCCACTCGATCAGGAGAGGCCACAACTCCTCCTGACTGGGCAGATCCCGGGCCCAGGGCTCCTGCTTAATCATTCGAAATAGCTTGTCAGGGTCTTTCCACCACATCGCACTTGACCGGAGCTCCACAAGAGGCAAAAAGGGCGGTTCGCCCGGCCGCCGGGCTTTTCGAAGGCGGCCGGCGTTCCGCACAAGCAAGGGGGGCATGGGGATCAGATGATCCGTTCAGGGCTCGAGGTCTTTCACCCCTTGAAGGACGGTGTTGAAGAGTTCTCGGACGTCCTCCTTTTCTATACATGAAAACGCTACCCGCAAGTCGTGTCTCCCAAGGGAAATGAGTCCGATCCCGTAGCGGTCCAGGAGGTGTACTCGAAGGGCTTCGGCGTCGACAGTTTTGAGCCGCAGGCACATGAAGTAACCGGAGTTGAAGGGATAGGGCTCCCAGGCACCCTGGTAGCGAGGATCCTGGAGCACCCTGTTGACTTCCTCGGCCCGGCTGCGCATGATTCGGACTTTCTCCTCCTTTTCAGCGGCATATCCTGCAGAGCCCATAGCCTCCAGGAGAACGGCCTGGCTGAGACGGCTGGCGTTGGAGACGGACCCCCGAACCGCACCGGCAGTCTTTCGTTCCAGGGCCTCGTAAAAGGGCCCTGCGTCTCCCTCGACCGGGACTCCGTAAGTGACGAAGCCGACCCGCAGGCCCCAGACGTAATCCTCCTTTGTGGCGCCGTCAAGCTTCACGGCCATGAGGCGTGAATGCCTTCCGGCAAGGCGGGTGAATATGGATTCCTTGAGGATGTCGTCATTATAGAACAACCCGAAGTAGGAGTCGTCGGTTACTGCCACTACCGAGACTCCCTTGTCCGCTGCGTCGATCAGGACGTCGGCCACGGCGTCGGCCTCGGCAGGAGTAGGCGTGTATCCTGTGGGGTTGTTGGGAAAGTTCAGGATGGCGACGACCTTGTCAGCGCTTCCGGCCTGCTCCATAACGCACGCCCTGAAACCTTCCACGTTGAAGCCGCCCCTGTCTCCGAACAGCGGGTAAGTAACGATCCGGGCCCCTTTGCGCACACCGAATATCAGGTTATAGTTGCCCCACATCTTGTCCGGCAGGACGATTACGTCTCCAGGGTCGATCCACATGTCTGCGGTCACGCTCAGGCCGTGGGTGATGGCGCAGGTAACCACGGGCAGGCTGAGAGGCCGGCCGGCGAGGGATGGGTTCTTTCTCAGGATAGCTTCCTTCCAAGCCAGTCGAAGCTCAGGTACGCCGAAGGAAGGGGCGTAGGTAAGGGCGTCTTCGGGTTGAAAATCGCAGATGCAGTTCATGACCGAGGGCAGGTGCATGGTCCGCCCCTTTTCCGTGGCCATGCCGATGGTGGCGTTGAACCGGTAGGCCTTTTCCTTGGCCTCTGCGCCCTGGGAGAGGATGCCTTTGGGAAAGAAGAGGTTTTTTCCCACCCGGGAGAGCATATCCAGGACATGGGGGTTGGCACGTTGAATGATCTGGTTCAGCTCTTGAGCGAGCGGGTTCATGGTCTTCCTTTCAATTCAAGGGCGGAGAAACTGGACAAGCGTTCGCCGAAACAATCGGAACAGGGTCCGCCACACAGTGGCGGGCGTTTCATGCTACGCTATTTCTTTATAATTAGCGGCCTGTTAGCTGTCATGTCAAGTAAAAACACGGCCGCAATTTGCCTTGACTTGAAAACGTGCTTCCAGATATATTCGGAATCTCCGAAATCCAGTGACTCTTGAATTGAGCATTTCATGCTGCAGCGGATTCTGACAGGACGACTCTTGCCCGAACGGCGTCAATTCATGACGTAAAATGATATATGGCCTTTTGATGTTGTTTGTCGTGCCTGGAACCATCGCAGTTTGATTCACTCAATTCAGAAGACCTTATCTTTTTTCATATCGTTCGGAAATAGCATATGGGCCGGTTCCCCGGCAAGGAAAGGTGTAGGTGTAATTATGAAGGACGTGGTTATAGTCAGCGCATGCAGGACTGCGGTGGGTGATTTTTCAGGTACACTGAGTAACGTCTCAGCCACTGACCTGGGTGCGCTTGCGATTAACGAGGCCCTTCGCAGGGCGGGTATATCCGGCGAAGACGTGGACGAAGTGATTCTGGGCAGCGTACTGCCCCACGGACTGGGACAGAATCCGGCCAGGCAATCCATGGTACGGGCCGGCCTTCCCTATGAGACGGGAGCCATCACGGTCAACAAGGTCTGCGGTTCCGGACTGAAGGCGGTCATGCTGGCGTCCCAGGCCATTCAGTGCGGTGACGCGGACGTGGTGGTTGCCGGAGGCCAGGAGAACATGAACCTGTGCCCCTATCTTCTCCCCAGGGCCAGAACGGGCTACCGCATGAACAATGACAAGGTTGTAGACGGGATGGTGCATGACGGCCTCTGGGACCATGTAAACGATTTTCACATGGGTGTGAGTTCCGAGCTGGTGGCCGAGAAGTACGGCGTGACGCGCGAGCACGCTGATGCATTTGCATTGGAATCGTACAAGAAGTCGTGGAAGGCCATGGAGGAGGGCAAGTTCAAGGAGGAGGTCTTTTTGGTGAATGTCCCCCGGCGCAAGGGAGACCCCATAGTGTTTGACAGGGACGAGATTCCGATTCGAGAACCGCGGACAAGCGCAGAAGGCCTCGCCAGGCTCAGGCCGGCCTTCAGAAAGGACGGGGTCACCACCGCCGGAAACGCATCCAAGATCAGTGACGGGGCTTCGGCCCTTGTTGTCATGAGCCGGGAAAAGGCCCGGGAGCTGGGGTGCCGGCCCCTTGTGAGAGTCGGGGCACAGGGTGCTTCCGGCCTGGACATGAAATATGTCCTGGTGGCGCCCATTCTCTCCATCCCCAAGGTCCTCGCCAAGGACGGCCTGAGTGTGAAGGACGTGGACCTCCACGAAATCAACGAGGCCTTCAGCACTTCCTCTGTGGCCATAAACAGGGAACTGGGGATCGACGAGGAAAAGGTGAATGTTCACGGCGGTTCCGTGGCCATCGGCCACCCCATTGGGGCCAGCGGGGCGCGTGTGCTTACCACCCTGATCTATGCCATGAAGGACCGAGGGGACTCTATCGGCCAGGCTTCCCTGTGTCTCGGTGGCGGCGAGGCCGTGACCCTGGTGGTTTATAACGAAGACTAGTCTGCTTTGCCGGGGTTGTAAATCGCAGGCAGGGTCCGCGGCGGTCCCGAAACCGGTTTACGGCAAAAAGGCGGGTGAAAGGTGAATCCGGATTGCGGCCCTTTGGGGCTGTCTGGGAATTAAAACGGAAATCGGAGAGGAGATTCAGTTATGACGGATGTGGTTATTGTATCTGGTGTAAGGACCCCGGTGGGGACCTTTGGCGGGACGTTGAAATCAACGCCGGTCGTCCAGCTGGGCGCGCTGGTGCTCAAGGAAACCCTGAAGAGGGCGGGTTTGAGACCCGTGGCTACAGAGGCCTTGACCGGGTTCGAACCGGATTCCCTGAAGGGCGTCGGCATGATCGATCTGGAAAAGGAGGCCTATGATTTCGATGAAAGCCTTCAGCCCGTGCAGATCGATGAGGTGATCATGGGTAACGTGGTCGGCGCCGGCCAGGGACAGAACGTGGCCCGCCAGGCCATGATCAGGGCCGGGATTTCAAAGGAAACGAACGCCTTTACCGTGAACAAGGTCTGCGCCTCCGGCATGAAGGCCGTGGCCCTGGCCGCCCAGGCGGTTCGCGCAGGAGAAGCGGACGTTATCCTGGCGGGCGGTACGGAGAACATGAGCATGATACCGTACAGCATGCCCGCCGCCCGGTGGGGTGCCAGAATGAACAACGCCGAGCTTGTGGACCTGATGGTGTTTGACGGCCTCTTCGAGATATTCTACGGCTATCACATGGGGATTACGGCCGAGAATATCGCCGAGAAATACGGCATCAGCCGGGAGGAGCAGGACGAACTGGGTGCCCTGAGTCATAAGCGGGCAAGGGAGGCGATTGCGGGGGGCCTTTTCAAGGATGAGGTCGTTCCTGTGGTCATTCCCCAGCGCAAAGGGGATCCCCTGGTGTTCGACACGGACGAGCGCCCCATGGACACAAGCGTTGAGAAGATGGCCAAGCTGCGGCCGGCCTTCAAGAAGGACGGCACCGTCACCGCGGGAAACGCCTCGGGTATAAACGATGCAGCTGCGGCAATGCTCGTTATGAGTGCAGGCAAGGCAAAGGAACTGGGTCTTGAACCTATGGCCCGCATTCGCGCATACTCCTCGGCGGCCATCGACCCCGCTTACATGGGCCTGGGACCCATTCCGGCCGTCCGCAAGATACTGGACAGTGAAAAGATGTCTATCGGCGACTTCGGTACCATTGAACTCAACGAGGCCTTTGCGTCCCAGGCCATCGCCTGCGTGCGCGAGCTGAAATGCGACATGGAGAAAACAAACGTGGTCGGAAGCGGTATCTCCATCGGGCACCCCATAGGTTGCTCCGGGGCACGGCTTCTTGTCACCCTGGTAAACGGCATGCGCCGGAGCGGTCACGATCTCGGGCTCGCTTCCCTTTGTATAGGCGGCGGTCAGGGTATGGCCATGGTCCTGGAGCGCGTTTAAGAGACTTCGCCGGCATGCCCGTGGGGGCGGGAGCCGTTGCGGGGACCGGCCAGGTTCAAAAACCCGCTGCAGGCGCACCTTCGCACTCACTGGTGCGGGCTGCCTCAGCCCTGGGGGCAGCGCCTCATCACCTTTCACCGGTAGTTTTGAAATAAGGAGGAGGACATGAGTTACGACACCATCCTGTTCAGCAAGGAAGATGCTGTTGGGGTGATAAAGTTCAATCGACCCAAGGCCCTGAATGCCATTAATGTCGATGTGATAAGAGAAATAAACAAGGCGCTCGACGAGATCGAGCAGGATTCCACAGTCAAGGTGCTGGTCCTGACAGGAGAGGGCGACAAGGCGTTCGTGGCGGGTGCGGACATCAGCCACATGGTGAACCTGTCACCCATTCAGGCCAGGGAATTCTCGAGGGCGGGCCAGGAGATGCTGTTCCGGCTGGAACGGCTTTCCATCCCCGTGATCGCCTGTGTGAACGGGTTCGCCCTGGGAGGAGGCACAGAAATCGCCATGGCCTGCGACTTTATTTACGCCGCAGAGAAGGCCAGGTTCGGCCAGCCTGAGATCACTCTGGGCATAATCCCCGGATTCGGCGGGACCCAGCGCCTTTCCAGGCTCGTGGGCAAGGGCATGGCAAAGGAACTCTGCATGACGGGGGGCATGATCGGGGCCCGGGAGGCAAAGGAGATGGGCCTGGTAAACCGCGTGTTCCCCGACGACGCTCTGTGGAACGAGACCCTGAAGGCCGCCGGGAAGATAGCCTCCATGGGCAAGGTCTCCCTCAAGGCGGTCAAGGACTGTATCGAGCGCGGTTATGACGTTGACCTGAGGGACGGCTGCTATATGGAATCCGACGCCTTTGGGTTGTGCATGGCGAGCCCGGACGGCAAGGAGGGCATGTCAGCCTTCCTGGAAAAGAGAAAGCCGGAGTTCAAGGGGGAACGATCTTAAGACGAGAGCCGGAGCGAGGTCCCAAGCTCCTCGCCGGCCAGGATCAAATCATTATTCCTGGGGGGAGGTCCCTATGTCCTTGACCTATAATCGTGAGATGCTCGAAGAAGCCAGGGAGGCATACGACCGGTGGAATCGTGAGGTGGAGGAGACCTTTGAAAAACACCCCGAACGGCTGAAGCGGTTTTCCACGGTTTCCGACATGGAGATACAACGCATCTACACACCCGCGGATGTTCAGGATCAGGATTTCAATAGGGACATCGGGGCGCCGGGGCAGTATCCTTTCACCCGCGGGGTGCAGCCGACAATGTACCGGGGGCGCCTGTGGACCATGCGTATGTTTGCGGGACTGGGCTCGGCCGGGGATACGAACACACGCTTCCACCACCTGGTCAAGGCCGGCCAGACCGGGCTCTCCACGGCATTTGACATGCCGACGCTCATGGGCTATGACACCGATTCCCCCAGGGCCAGAGGGGAGTGCGGCAAGTGCGGGGTGGCCATAGACACAGTCCGGGACATGGAAGATCTTTTCGAGGGTCTTCCCATCAACCGGATCACCACTTCCATGACCATCAACCCGCCCGCTCCGGTGATCTGGGGCATGTACATCGCCATGGCCGAGCTCCGGGGGATCGACCGACGTAAACTCGGCGGCACTATTCAGAACGACATGCTCAAGGAGTTCATTGCGCAGAAGACCTTCATGTGCCCGCCAAAACCCTCCTTGCGTCTAATAACGGACACGGTGGAGTTCGGTACGAAGGAGGTACCCCGTTGGAACACCATCAGTATCAGCGGTTACCACATTCGAGAGGCAGGTTCCACAGCAGTGCAGGAGCTGGCCTTTACACTGGGTGACGGGATTGCATATGTGGAGGCCGCCCTTAATAGAGGCCTCGACGTTGACGACTTTGCGCCCAGGCTTTCCTTTTTCTTCAACAGCCATCTGGATTTCTTCGAGGAAACCGCCAAGTTCCGCGCCGCGCGGCGTATGTGGGCACGCATTATGGAAGAGCGATTCCATGCGAAGAACCAGCGATCTCTGTGGCTTCGTTTCCATACCCAGACAGCCGGTTGTTCCCTGACCGCGCAGCAGCCTTACAACAACATTGTTCGAACGGCACTCCAGGCCTTGGCAGCGGTTATGGGGGGGACCCAGTCCCTCCACACCAACTCCCTGGACGAGGTCCTTGCCATCCCGACTGAAGAGGCCGCTACCATTGCACTTCGAACCCAGCAGATTATTGCCGAGGAATGCGGGGCCGCCAACAGTATCGATCCCCTGGGGGGCTCCTACATGGTGGAAGCCCTCACTGATCGGCTGGAAGATGAGGCTTTCGAAATAATCAATAAGATTGATGATATGGGAGGAATGCTCTCAGCCATCGAGAAGAACTTCCCTCAACAGGAGATCGCAGACGCGGCCTACCGCTACCAGCAGCAGATCGACCGGAAGGAAAAGACGGTGGTGGGTGTAAACAAGTACGCGAACGACGAGGAAAGCCTTCCGGTGGAGATCCTTCAGATCGACGAGGAACTGGAGCGGCTTCAGATCGAGCGTACGGTTCGCATTCGCAACGACCGGGACAATCAAAAGACCCGGGAATGCCTCGAAAAACTCGAAGAGGCCTGTGTAGAGGGCCACAATGTAATGCCGCCCATTATCGAAGCGGCCAAGGCCTATGCCACGCTCCAGGAGATGTGCGACGTCTTTCGAAAGGTCTTCGGGGAGTACCGGGACCCCGGCATCTACTAGCACCCGGTCAGGAATGATTTTTGGGCACCAGCATTGGAAAGGTTCACCTATGGAACGGAATCGAAGAATCAGGGTCATGGTGGCCAAGCCGGGACTCGACGGGCATGACCGCGGGGCCCGCATCATTGCGAGGGCGTTTCGGGACGCAGGATTCGAAGTGGTCTACTCCGGCCTTCACCAGACCCCCGAGGAGATAGTCCATGCCGCCATTCAGGAGGACGTGGACATGATCGGGCTGTCCAGCCTCGCCGGTGCGCACCTTTACCTCTTTCCGGCCGTTGTCGACTCTTTGAAGGAGAATGATGCCGGGGACATACAGGTCATAGGCGGTGGAATCATTCCCGAGGAAGACATCCCCAAGCTCAAGGCTGCCGGCATCCGCGAGATTTTCACACCGGGCAGTACGCTTGAAGACATCGTGGAGTGGGTTCGGGGGAATGTGAACCCAAAAACATCTTAAGGGAAAAGAGAGGAATGACTTCGACGACTGAAACAGTTGATAAGGTGATTTCAGGAGACGTGCGAGCGGTTGCAAGGGTGATTCGGGATATTGACGACGGTATTCCCGAGGTCCGGGATGTGCTCAAGGCCCTTTACCCCCATACGGGCAGGGCTTACGTCATCGGCGTCACCGGGGCTCCGGGCGTTGGGAAGAGCACGCTGGTGGACCAGATGATCGCCCACCTGCGCGCCAAGGACAAGAGCCTGGGTATCCTGGCCGTTGACCCCACAAGCCCCTTCAGCGGAGGGGCCATTCTGGGGGACCGGGTCCGCATGCAAAGGCACAGCATGGACGAGGGGGTGTATATCCGGTCCATGGCCACCCGTGGTCATTTCGGCGGACTTACCCAGTCCACGCGGAGCGCCATTGATGTCCTGGATGCCATGGGAAAGGACATCATCATCGTGGAGACCGTGGGAGTGGGTCAGGATGAAGTTGACGTGGTGAGAAGCGCCCATACAACGGTTATCTGCGTTATTCCGGGGATGGGGGATGACATTCAGGCAATAAAGGCGGGTATTCTCGAGGTCGGCGACATCTTTCTTATTAACAAGGCCGATCGGGAAGGCTCAGACAAGACCATGAGCGACCTCCGGCTCATGATCGATATGGACCAGAAGAAGCATGAGGGCGGGACCTGGAGACCCCCGATTCTCAAGGCCCAGGCCGTGTTCGATCAGGGTGTTGCCGAGCTCCTGGATGAGATCGACAAGCACGCCGAGTATCTTGTTTCCGTTTACGGAAATCTACGGTTCCGCTCTCGAAAGGATAAGGTGCGTGAAGAACTCTCCGAGATGGTCAAGAACCGCCTTATAGAGGCGGTGATGGCCGGGATAACCGGATCCGGCGAATTCGAGGATACGGTGGAGGCTATAGTAAGGGGCGAATTGGATCCCTACACGGCCTCCGACAACCTGATCCTGCCCAAGCTCGCCTTGAATGACACGGGATAGGGACCGATATATGTCATCCGTCTTGTGGTGGGTGTGTCAGATCGGCTTTCTTGGTGCAGGAGCATTCTTCCTGCTCTTCGGGGTACTACTCCTGGTGGGCGCCTACGGATTGGACAATCCATTCAACTTCGTCATGACTTTTTTTGCATCAAACTTGATCATCCTGATCAGCGCAACAGTGATGGCGGGTCTCGTGATTCGCATGTTAAGGCGGGCTCGGTCTGAAAATATAAACGAATAAAATCATATCATTACCTGCATTATTTCAAGTAAAGTGTATGGCTTAGGGAGGGCGTCATGCCGGCACAGAAAAAGAGACAGCCTTTCGGTAAGCGGGTAAAAAAACTCCGGCTGGAACGAAAACTCAGCCTCAATGACATGGCAAACGAGACAGGGCTGGCCAAGGAGTACATCTCAAGCCTTGAAAAGGGAGAGGTGATCCCGCCCGTGGCCGTCATCCTTCAGCTCTCGAGGGCCCTGGGAATCGACTCGAGCCTGCTGCTGCGAGAGGAAAAAGAAGAAGAAGGCCGCAAAAAGCACGAGGACTATCAGAAAAGGACCGAAGCCTATTCCTACGAAACCCTGACCCCGGATGCCCGGGACAAGCATCTAAAGGCCTTCCGGGTCTTCATTGACGCCGAGTCGGACCACAAGGGTGTGAGCTACCAGCACCCGGGCGAGGAGTTCATTTACGTAATCAAGGGCAAGCTTGAAGTAATCGTGGGCGAGAACATCAACGTGCTCAAACCCGGCGAATCGATCCATTTCAACTCCAACATTGTTCACAAGCTGAGAAATCTGAGCGCCCGCAAGGCCGAACTGGTCGTGGTCCTTTATACGCCCTAGGCGGACCATGGCCCATCAATCGTTGGGCTGGAAAGAGGGAACATGGCATACCATCTGACCGAAGAGCAGAAAATGATCCAGGCGATGGTTCGGGACTTTGCCCGGGAAGTTGTCATGCCGGGCGCGGCCGAGCGGGACCGCACCAGGGAATTCCCCAGGGGCGTCCTTGAGCAGATGGGTGAACTGGGCCTCATGGGCATGAATGTCCCGGTGGAGTTCAACGGGGCCGGTGTGGACACAGTGAGCTATTCACTTGCCATGCAGGAGATTGCCTATGCCTGTGCTTCAACCGCAGTGGTGATGTCCGTTCACAACTCAGTAGCCTGTGGCCCCATATACCTGTTCGGATCGGATTACCTGAAGGAGACCTATCTCAAACCGCTGGCTACGGGCGAGAAAATCGGGTCCTTCGCACTTACCGAGCCTGGTGCCGGTTCCGATCCGCGCGGCCAGAAGACCAAGGCTGTCAGGGATGGTGAAAACTATGTGATCAACGGCACCAAGCTCTTCATCACGTCGGGAAAGAATTCAGACATCACCGTGGTGACCGCCTACACGGACACCGGCAAGAAACACAGGGGCATAAGCGCGTTCGTAGTGGAGAAGGGCACGCCGGGATTCATGGTGGGCAAGGAGGAGGACAAGATGGGGCTGCGCGCCTCGGACACTGTGGAGCTGGTGTTCGAGGACTGCCGTGTGCCCAAGGAAAACCTCCTGGGAGACGAGGGGGCCGGCTTCATGATAGCCATGGCTTCCCTGGACGGGGGGCGCATCGGCATTGCTTCACAGTCCGTGGGCCTGGCCCAGGCCTGTTTGGACGCCGCGACCCAGTATGCGCGCGAGCGTGTCCAGTTCGGCCGGCCCATCAGCCAGTTCCAGGGACTGCGCTGGATGATCGCGGACATGGCCACCCGCATCGAGGCGGCCCGGCTGCTCACCTTCAATGCAGCAACCATGAGGGACCGGGGCGAGGATTTTGGAACGGCGGCTTCCATGGCCAAGCTATACGCATCCGAGACCGCCAACTGGGCCGCCTACAAGGCCCTTCAGATCCACGGAGGGTACGGCTACATCAAGGAGTTCCCCGTGGAGCGCTACTACCGGGACGCCCGGGTGTTCACCATCTACGAAGGCACCTCGGAGATCCAGAGGAAGGTGATCGCCAACGCGGTGATCGGCCGGAAAGGATGAGGGCCCAAGCGGGCATTCGAGATCCATGGCGGTGAATCCCCCCTTTTCCCGGTACTGTGAAATCATCCCCGACTTCCCCGGCTTCATGGAGGCCCTAACGAGTTTCCATCCAGAAATGGTCTTTTTTGCCAATCTCGGCGTCAATCTGCGAGGTTGCTTGTGCGGCGTACTTCAGTACGCCTCCGCGCAACCTCTTGATCTCCTTGATATTGACAAAAAATCCTCATTTCTGAATTGGAAACTTGCCAGTGCCCTAAAAGCGTTTCTGGATGGGCACTAACGAGGCCCCTGCCCGCACATGTGCGCATAAACACCCTCAAGGCATCCCCCTCAAAGGTGGTGGCCGAGGCGGCTTTGCAGGGCTTTCGGCTCGAACGTTCCCACCCGACGGACAACACCCTCTACACGGCAACCGGGCCGAAAACCCCGGGAAACATGCCGGCCTATTTTCTGGGGTACTTACACCCTCAGGCCCTCACCTCCTGTCTTGCCGGGCCGGCGCTGGCCCCGGAGCCTGCGGCCTATGTCCTGGACATGTGTGCGGCGCCGGGTGGAAAGACCGCACACCTGGCCGCCCTCACGGAGAACCGGGGCCTTGTTGTGGCCAATGATCTGCACGCCGGGCGGCACCCGGCCCTGGCACATACTTTGGGACGACTGGGCGTAATGAATTTTGTAATGACGGCCTACCAGGCCCAGGAGTTTCCCCGGCGGCACGGTTTTCAGTTCGTGCTGGCCGATGTCCCCTGTTCCGGAGAAGGGGTTTTTCGGGCGGTGAAAGGGCGCAGCAAACCGATTCGGGGTACCAGGGCCGCGCGGTTTCCGGAACTTCAGAGGCGAATTTTAAAACGTGGCTTTGATTTACTTGAGCCGGCAGGCGTCCTGCTCTATGCCACCTGCACCTACGACCCGGAGGAAAACGAGGCGGTTGTGGACAATCTGCTGCGGGAGCGGGATGCCGATGTGCTGCCCCTGTATCCGGGGGTCCCGTGTGAAGCAGGGATAACCGAGTGGAAGGATATGCGCTATGATGCGAGACTGGAACACACCCGACGATTCTACCCCCACGGCGTTGATTCGGTGGGATTCTACATGGCCCGCCTTTGCCGGAGAGACTGAAAGGCGGCGCATCCTGGCGTACATGGAGGAACGGTTCGGCATTCCGGGGGTGGTGTTCGATGACTATCTGTTTTTCAGAAGAAAGAACACGTGGCGCATCCTGCGAAAGAGTGCACACCTGGCAAAAGCGGGACATCTAAAGGTGGAAGCAGTGGGTATCAAGGGGTTCCATCTGATCGGAGACTTCATCAAGCCGAGCACGAGAGTGATCCAGATGTTCGGCCGCCATGCAGAAAAGGCGAGGGTCGAAGTGAACGGGAAGGACCTGAACAGGCTCGCCAAAGGAATTGAAATACCCGCCGATCCCGGCATTGGAAACGGCTATGTCATTCTCTGCCGCCGGGGGCAGCCCTTGGGGCTGGGCCTCATGATCCGGGGGATGCTTCGATCCCAGATCCCCAAGAGCGAATCGCGGTTTTTTCTTCAGCCTTATTAGACGATCAGGCCTTTCAGGGTCAAGAGTACTCCGGCGGCCACTGCCGAGCCGATTACACCCGCCACATTGGGTCCCATGGCGTGCATCAGCAGCATGTTGCGCGGATCCGCCTGCATGCCCATTTTCTGGCTGACCCGCGCAGCCATGGGAACCGCTGAGACACCTGCGGATCCGATCAAGGGATTGATCTTGGTGCCTGGAAAAACATTCATTATTTTGGCCATTATTACCCCTGATGCCGTGCCTATTGAAAACGCAACAACCCCCAGGAAAAGAATTCCCAAAGTGGCCATGTTTAGGAATTGTCCGGCGGAAAGCTGAGCCCCCACACCCAGACCAAGAAGAATCGTCACTATATTGATCAGGGAGTTCTGAACGGTCTCCGAGAGCCTGTTCACTACTCCGCACTCCTTCATAAGGTTTCCGAACATGAAAAAACCGATAAGCGGAGATGCTGAGGGCAGCAGGAGGATACACAGTATAAAAACGGAAAGTGGAAAGATGATCTTTTCGATCCTTCCCACATAACGAAGCTGTTGCATCTTAATTTTTCGTTCCTCGGTGTTTGTGAAGAGCCTTACTATAGGAGGTTGGATGATCGGGACCAGGGCCATGTAGGAATAGGCTGCGACGGCGATCGGTCCGATCAAATGTGGTGAGAGCTGGCTGGAGAGAAAGATCGCCGTAGGCCCGTCAGCCCCCCCGATTATGCCGATTGACGCCGCCTCCAGAAGATTGAAATGGATACCCGGTACAAAGTCCGTAAGAGCGAGCGCTCCGATAAGTGTGGAAAAGATACCGACCTGGGCGGCCGCGCCCAGAATTGCCGTCTTGGGGTTGGCCAGCATGGGTCCGAAATCGGTCATGGCGCCGACTCCCATGAATATCAGGAGTGGGAAAACACCGGTCTTTATTCCCACAATATAGATGTAATATAAAACCCCTCCCGGATCGCTCATATTAACGACAGGGATATTGGTCATAATTGCGCCGAAACCAATGGGTACAAGTAAAAGCGGCTCGAAATTCTTTTTTATTGCCAGGTATAATAAAATAAGGCCGATTATCACCATTGCCACTCGACCGATACCATCAACCCAATTGTCGGTAAGTGGGGAAATGAAACTGAAAAGCCCTGTGGACTCCCCGAAATTAACCAGTAATCTGCCTAAGGAAGGGAGGCTTTGAAAAACCGGTTCGGCAGTGTCGTCAGGGGTTTCGGAGTAGGATACGCCTTCGGCCAAAAAACAGAGGCCCATTGCCACAAAAACCGCTACTAATAGTTTTTTCTTCATGAGCTTTTCCCGGGCTTTCTAATCTAAGGGTCGTATCGCCGTCTTCTACAATGTATTCGGGAACGGGATCAACAAAACAGGCTTTTCGTTGCAAGTGGTTATGGTAGGCCTCAATTGCAGCGAAAATAAAGGCCGGCAGCTTGGCTTTAATAAGTGCGTAATCAATGCCAGGCCATTTTTTCCGGTCTGCTATTACTTTTTCTTCAACTTTTCCTTCTCCACAAACGGTTTAAGGAGTGCTGTGGATAGGGAGATAACCATTATCAAAATAATCAAAAACAAAAAAACAATAGAAATACCAAAAAATGCAAGCTTGAGTCCTTCAAGTATCATAACAGCCTCGTAAAATTAGTCAGTTTCCATCCAGAAATGGTCTTTTTTGCCAATCTCGGCGTCAATCTGCGAGGTTGCTTGTGCGGCGCACTTCAGTACGCCTCCGCGCAACCTCTTGATTTGACTCGGGCCATCCATGGCCCTCGCCCTTCGGGCGCCCTGACAGGCGTCCCATTCCGCTATCCTGCGGAATGGTCCTTGATCTTGACAAAAAATCCTCATTTCTGAATTGGAAACTTGCCAGTGCCCGAAAAGCGTTTCTGCATGGCCGATGCCGCCATAAGCTTCATCTTTATCAAGCCCCCTCCTTTTTAAGTCTTTCCCTAACGGACTGCTTAATGGATTCTGCTTTGCTGCGCAGCTCGAGATAATCCAGGCGCAGGCGTGAATTTGCAGCCAGTACCCCTTCCATGTACTCTTTTTCATCGTCTGTAACGAGGCGAAGCTCCAAGGCGTCCTGAAGACCGCGGACGACCTTGCCCACGGGCACCAGGGTAAAGGACGGAAGGTTCGTGTTCATAACGAGGGCCCCCATTCCCAACCAGACGTGTTCTTCGATGCTGGCACCGTACAGAATGGACCGGATGGCCAGGAAGCATCCCTCCCCGACGGTGACCGGGCCGTGAATTGCCACGCCGTGGGCAATGGAAGTCCTGGGGCCGATGGTCACTGAAGCACCGGGGTTGCCGTGGATAATGACGCCGTCCTGGATATTGACCTCTTCCTCGATTCTGACAAGCCCGACTTTGCCGTCAGGCCCGCGCTGATCGGAGCGGATGACCGTCAACGGCCCGACAAACACATCATTGGCTATCTCCACATTCCCTATGATCTGGGCTGAAGGATCTATCAGAGAACTGGAGTGAATTCTAGGGTAATCACCGGCCAGGTTAAGACGTATATTAGGCAATGAAAACGGCATGCGTAATAATCCTCCATTTTCCTGATTTCCTTTTGGAACGCATTTTTTTGAGAGCAACCTACAAGGTTCCTTTGTGTCTGTCAAGCCGCAGAATCTATATCCTGGAAACTAATTAGTGCCCATCCAGAAACGCTTTTTGGGCACAGCAAGTTTCCAATTCAGAAATGAGGATTTTTTGTCAAG
>JAWLEX010000121.1:0-8861 GCA_041685835.1 Desulfatiglandales bacterium | reverse complement strand
TCTAAGGCGGGCCCTTGCCCGCAACCCAAAGCCAATGAGCACTGGCGCGAAGAATGAGCGTCCTGTTTGTTTCTTCGGGATCGAAATCGCTATCGGTATCGAAATCGATTTCCTCTAATCCATGGCCCCCGGAGTCTTCCTTCACACAGCGGTAGACATCAAGCTTTTCGTGTCAAGTATCATTTTCATTTTGTTCTCTTTCGATTGCGATCCCGATCCCGATCCCGATTTCGATTTGGATTATAACAACATCAATACTTCTTGTTTTTTCTGACAGCTTTTCAGGAGTAAGGCACTATTGTCTGTTTCCCCCCGTACCGCATACACCACCGCAGGCGGACTTGTGTTAATCCCGCCGCTTATCAGTACCGCCCCAGGACCTCCCGGGCGAGGATCATCTTCTCCACCGCCTTGGTACCCTCGTAGATCTCGATAACCTTGGCGTCCCGGTAGAACCGCTCGATGGGGTAATCCTTCAGGTAGCCGTAGCCTCCGTGTAGCTGCAGCGCTTCGTCCACCACTTCCACACCCACACGTGCCCCGTACCACTTGGCCATGGCCACGAGCCTTTTATCAACCCTGCCCTGGTCCAGGTTCCAGCAGGCCTTGTAGATAAGATTCCTGGCCGTTTCGATCTTGGTGTCCATCACGGCGATAGTGAACTGGACGTCCTGGAAAGCCGCCAGGGGCTGCCCGAAGGCCACGCGTTTCTTAACGTGTTTGACGGCCTGCTCCATGGCTCCCTGGGCCAACCCCAGGCCGTGGGCGGCCACGTACGCCCTGGAGTGGTCGAAGAACTTCATGAGCTGGTAAAAACCGGCGCCTTCCCTGCCTCCAAGAAGGCGGCTCTCGGGAACCCTGCAGTCGCTGAAGAATATGTCTCCCAGGTCCGCGGCCCGCGTGCCCATCTTCTCCGCATGGGTGGCATCGTACCCCGGGGTATCGGTCTCCACTATCAGGAAGCTCCACTTCTTGTGACCCTCGGCCTCGGGGTTTGTCATGCACAGGACCAGGACATAATCCGCAATGGTGGCATTGCCGATCATCACCTTGTTTCCGTTCAGGACGTATTCGTTTCCGTCCTTAACCGCCCGGGTGCTCACGTTGGATACGTCGCTCCCCGCCTCGGGCTCGGTGGTGGCCATGCCCATCTTCTTGCTGCTCTCCGCCACCGGCGCAAGGTACTTCTCTTTCTGCTCATCCGTGCCGAACCACCAGAAGAGTTCACTTCCGAAGGAGCAGTTGATCAGGGCCTGGGCGACTCCCGGGTCCACCCGCCAGAACTGTTCCAGAATGAGGGCCTGATCCACAAACCCGAGACCGGGACCTCCGTGGTCCTCGGGAATCGTACTTCCCACAAAACCCAACTCGCCGGCCTTCCGCCAGATAGCCTCCGGGAACTCATTTTTCGCATCGCACTCCGGTCCCACTTCGGGAAATTCCTTTTCAGCAAACTCCCGTGCCGCAGCTTGAATGTCCTTTTGCTCGTTGCTCAGTCGAAAATCCATCGTATTCCTCCAAGATGAGTCTGCGCCCATGCACGAAAATCGAGACTAAATGACTTTCCTCTCCCTGAGCGCGGCCAGTTCTCCGGCTGAGACCCTGAGGATCCGGCCGTATATTTCTTCGTTGTGCTCCCCGAAGCGGGGCGGAAACGTCAACTCTCGATTGCGGGCCTCCACAAACGGCGTCGTGTTGGGCGGCGGGGCCAGGGTGACCCGGGTGCCGGTCATCGGGTCGGTAGCTGTCATGAGCCGCCGCTCCACCAGAGGATCCGCCACCACTTCAGGAATGTTCTTGATCTTGCTCACAGGCAGTGTGATGGACCTGAGCATTTCGATCAAGGACTCGGACGTGAATTGCTTTGTAATCGCGGCGATCTCACGGTTCAGGTTCTTCACATCCGTGATCCTTCCTGCGTTCTTTTCATACTCCGGCCGGTCCAGGGACTTGAATGCCTCCAGTGAAACGAGGGATTTCCACTGCCTGTCATTGCCCACGGCCAGGTATACGAACCCGTCGCGGGCAGGATACACCGATACCGGACAGAAGAACTCGTGGGTGTTGCCTCGCCGGGTCATTCCCCGGTTGAAAAGCGTTGACAAGGTGATCGGGACCGTAAGCCAGGACACCGAAGACTCGAACATGGACATGTTGATGCACGCTCCTTCGCCGGTCACGGCCCGGTGATACAGGGCCTTCATCAGCAGCCCGTAGGAATGCTCGCTCGTTCCCATGTCCGGGAGGGGGATGCCCAGGACCTGTGGATCGCCGTCCGCTTCGCCGGTCATCTCCATGAGCCCGGAACGGGCCTGAAGAATGGGATCATAGGCCGCCTCATTGCTGTCGGGCCCGAACCCTGTCACACCGAGCCAGATGATGTCGGGCTTGACCGCCCTCAATGAATCGTAGTCGATACCCAGCTTTCCGTAGTTACGGGGGAGCTGGTTCGTTGTAAAGATGTCCACGTCCAGTTCCCGCAGCAGCCCTTTAAATATCTCCTGCCCTTCAGGGGCGGCCAGGTCGAGGGTCAGGGCCTTCTTTCCGGCGTTGATGCACAGAAAGTAGGCGTTCATCCGCTCCTCACCGAGAATATTCTCACCGATCATACGATTGGGATCGCCGTATACGGGGTGTTCCAGGCGAATCACCTGAATCCCGTCCTGGGCAAGGCGGTAGGTCAGGTATGGGAGCACGGTGGCCTGCTCCAACGATAAGACGGTGATATCCTTGAGGCTGTCCATGTGTTTTCTCCGGGAGATTCAGGGACAGGTCACGCATTTGCCTTAGGGAAGGCCCATATAGCAAGGGCCGCCCGTACCTGACCGTCCCTGCTTGAATGTATACTGTATACAGCCTAGGCCTGTCAAGACGTTTCGCCCCCATATCAGCTTCCGCCCCTCTGGTAGACCCTTACCGCGCGGTTATGTTCCGCCAGTGTACGGGAAAACTGATGGGATCCGTCGTTTCGCGAGACAAAGTAAAGGTAATCCGAATCGGCCGGATAGAGCACGGCCTTTATGGCGGCCTCCCCTGGGTTTGCGATGGGTCCGGGAGGAAGACCTCTGATGCGATAGGTGTTGTAAGGCGTGAGTGTCTTAAGGTCTCTTCGGGTCAATCTTCCTTTAAAGTCCTGGATGCCGTAAATCACTGTGGGATCGCTGTCCAGACGCATGCCCCGCTCCAGGCGGTTCAGAAACACCGAGGCGATCAGCGGTCGCTCGTCCGGGTGACCGGTCTCCCTTTCTATGATGGAGGCCAGCGTTACTACATCCTTAAGGCTCATTCCTGTTTCTGCCATTCGCGGCTTCAGCGGCTCCACCGCCGCCCAGAACCGGCGTATCATGATCCCGGCCATTCGGCGGCTGGTAAGGCCTCGGGCGAACTGATAAGTGTCGGGAAAAAGATACCCCTCCAGAGTCGGACCGGGCAATCCATGGGCTTCCATGAATTCACGGTCCTCAAAGAGCTCCATTAATCCCTCCCGCTTCCCCAGGCCGGCGCGCTCAAGGACCGTGGCGATCTGGGCCGCGGTGTACCCTTCCGGAATGGTGATCCCGTGGCTGATTACCGCGCCGCGCGTGAGCATGTCCAGGATCTGCACAGGCGACATTCGGGGGCTGACTCGATACTCCCCGGCACGGATGTTCCGGCCCTCTCCCTGAATTCTCGCCCAGAGCCGAAACAGGCGAGGACTCTTGATGATGTGGTTCCTCCCGAGTTCCCTTGCCACGTCCTTCAGGGTCCAGCCTTTCTGAACTACGAACAGACGGTCTTCGCCGTCGCGATCCGCCGGGCCGGCCAGGTAGTAAGCGAATCCCAGTACCAGAAAAACGGCGAGCAGGAATGCCGACCCCGCGGCTGAGAGGATCAGTTTTTTTGGGGAAAAGAAACTTCGCATGAAATCACCGGGCATATAAAGAGACGTTCATAATTTATCAACTTATGCTTGACTCAGGCGGACTGAGGATCAGAGAAGAAGCCCGCTGTCAACTCAACAGCCAATACAGGCCCATACCTAACACCACCGTACCCCCGAGGGAACGGGTCTTCAGGGCGAACAGGAAGGTGGGAACGGCTGCATAGAACTCGGGCCTGAACAGGTTCATATGCCGTGGATCTCCCGATGTCAGAAGCGCCGGCAGTACAAGCGCGCTCAGCACGGCTGCCGGGATCAGGTCCAGCCAGTCGAGAAGCCATGACGGGAGACGGCGCCGCGCCAGGGCGAACAGGGGAATCCAACGGGGGAGATAGGTCACCGCCCCCATGCCGATAACCACAAGGAAGTAATCAGTTCCCGGGCTCATGGGTATTTGGGCCCTCCCGGCGGCGATCTCCATTTCCCTTTACACGCCTGTTCACGAAAGTCACAGCGGTTGCCGCAGCCACCGTGGCGATAATTATATATCCGTTGCCGGAGAAAACGAGCGACAGCACAACGGCCAGACCCCCTGCAACACAGGCGGCTACGACGTGACGACGCGCCCGGAGCTGGAAAACGAGGAGGCAGAGGAACATGGCAATCAGGGCATAGTCTATGCCGAATGCGCCCTCCGGGATGAAACGGCCGGCCCAGGCCCCCGCCATGGTACTGGCAACCCAGACGGCGCAAGTACTCTGGTTTACGGCCAGGGCGGATCTCCAGTTCCATCCTCCCCGGCTGAAGCGCGCGTGGTTCACTGCAAAACTCTCATCCGTGATTCCATGCGCCAGCACGGCCAGCCATCCCTGCCCTGCGCTCCCGAGGTGGGGGGCCATGGCGGAACTCATGAGAAGGTGCCGCAAGTTGACCACGAACGTAGTGGCCACAACCGCGGAACAGCCGGCCCCGGCCGCCAGCATGGAGACTGCGATGAACTGGGAACTCCCTGCAAACACCAAAAGCGACATGAGCCCCACGTGGAAGGGGCTGAGACCGATTTTCTGGGCCAGCACCCCAAAGGCGAGCCCGATGGGCAGATACCCCAGAAACACGGGCCACGCCGCAGTAACTCCTTCTCGAAAGGCCCCGGGCCGGCGAGAGGCCCGGCCGGCTGTGGTCTGGGTCATGTGTCCACCGGGTTTGGGGTGACGGGTTTCAGGGGCTGGCTGTTAAACCCCCTGTATCGGACATATTTCGCATCGGGGCTTCTTCCGGCAGCAGTCCTTGCCCGTCCGGACGATGAGTGCGTGGAACTGCTGGTACAACGGCACATCCACCGGCAGGGCGTCCATGAATAATTCCTGGATTTCATAGTAGGACGCCTGTTCTTCCACCATCCGGTGGCGGGCCAGGATGCGATGGGTGTAAGCGTCCACAACAAAAAAGGGATGCTGCGCAGCGTACAGGGCAATGGAGTCCGCGGTTTCAGGACCTATGCCTTTGATCCCGAGCAGGCCGTGCCTAAGGGCGTCCGGCCCCTCCTGCAGCATAAGGTCCACTTCTCCGCCGTAGCGCTCCATGATAAACCGTATCAGGTTTTTGAGCCTTCCGGCCTTTATATTGAAATACCCGGCGGGCCGGATCGCGGCCGCCAGGTCCTCCGGCGGCACATCATGAAGCCGGTGAACGTCCAGGAGTTCCTCCCGCCTTAGATTTTCAACGGCCCGCGCTACATTGCTCCAGTTTGTGTTCTGGGTCAGCACGGCCCCTACCATCATCTCGAAAGGGTTCTCGGCCGGCCACCACCCCTGGGGGCCGAAACGGTCCAGCATGAGCCGGTACATCTCCATTAGACGCCGTCCCGTGGATGAACCGGGGCTATGCACACCTCCACCCTCACTCCTCACTTGCACATCCACCTTCCCTCCGGTTTCATCTTCACGCTTATTCCATCACGAAGATCCAACAACCTACAGGTGCTATGATTTCGATTTCGATCCCGATAGCGCTTTCGATAAATCAGCAGGTGAGCCCCCACAGCAGCCCACACCATACCGCCTTGACAGACCCAGGAAGATACCTTAGATTGTCGCTTCATGTCAACGAACCGTCGGGCCCGCAAGGCCCCATGGGAGAAGCGGTATGACGGCGCCGAGAGACCTCAAGACGACCCGCAACATCGGTATAATCGCTCATATTGATGCGGGCAAGACCACCATCAGTGAACGTATTCTGTTCTACACAGGACGGGTGCACAGGATGGGTGAGGTTCACAACGGGGCCGCCACCATGGACTGGATGCTGGAAGAGAAGGAGCGGGGCATTACGATCACCTCCGCGGTTACCACCTGCCATTGGCGCGGCCACAGCATCAACCTGATCGACACTCCCGGCCATGTGGACTTCACCATCGAGGTGGAGCGCTCCCTGCGCGTGCTGGACGGGGCGATCGGTGTTTTCTGCGCCGTAGGCGGGGTGGAACCACAGTCCGAGACGGTATGGCACCAGGCGGACAACTATAAGGTGCCCAAACTCGCCTTCATTAACAAGATGGACCGCATCGGGGCGGACTTCAACCGGGCCGTGGAAATGATTCGCGGCCGGCTCGGGGCCGTGCCCCTTCTCCTCCAAATGCCCTGGGGAACGGAGGACCGCTTCAAAGGCGTCATAGACCTTGTTCAGATGAAGGCGATACTCTGGGAAGATGAAACCCTGGGGATCGAGTTTCAGGAACTGGATATCCCTGAAGAGACCAGAGAAGAGGCGGCCATGTACCGTGAAGGGCTTATCGAGACCCTGGCGGACAGGGACGACCTGATCATGGACAAGTACTTGGGGGAGGAGGAAATCAGCGTCCCGGAAATCAGGGCGGCGGTCCGCCGCCTGACGCTCAACCTGGAACTCGTACCGGTTCTCTGCGGCACGGCCCTCCGAAACAAGGGCATCCAGCCCCTTTTGGACGGCATTGTCGACTACCTCCCATCACCCATGGAGGTTCCCCCCATTGAGGGCAAAAGCACGCTCACCGGCAAGGCTGAAACGCGGCCCGCCGATGTAAAGGGCCCGTTCGCTTCCCTTGCCTTCAAGGTGAGCATGGACCAGGGCCGTCGGATGACATACATCCGCATCTACTCGGGAAGCGTCGGGGCGGGCGACACGGTTTTCAACCCGCGGCGGAAAGTGAAGGAGAAACTGGCACGCCTCCTAAAGATGCATTCCAACAAGAGGGAAAGGGTGGACCGCGCCTCGGCCGGGGAAATCGTCGCCGTCATGGGCCTCAAGCTCGCCGCGACCGGAGACACCCTCTGCAGCGAAGACCATCCCGTGATGCTGGAGTTGATGCAGTTCAACGAGCCAGTCATCTCCATCGCGGTGGAACCCAAGAGGGTTCAGGATCAGGACCGGCTGATGGATTCCCTTGAGAAACTTTCGGCCGAAGACCCCACCTTCAGGTTCAGGGTGGACGAGGAAACCGGGCAGATCGTGATCTCCGGTATGGGAGAGCTCCACCTGGAGATCATAACAGGGCGCCTCAGCCGGGAGTTCCACGTGGAGACCAACCAGGGCCGACCTCAGGTGGTTCACCGGGAAACAATTCGAAAAACCGTGGAGCACGAAGAGGTCTTTGAGAGGGAACTGGCCGGGCAGCAGCATTACGCGGGTGTGCGGATCCGCATGACTCCGCTTCCCCGTGGACAAGGCTTTCGCTTTATTGATCACTGCGACAACCCCGACCTCAACGACAGCTTCCTGGCCGCCGTTCGCGAGGGCATTGAAGAGGCGGCCACCAGCGGGCCCATCATGGGATACCCGGTAATAGACGTGGAAGTCTCCCTTCTGGGTGTCCGGATCAGCGAGATGAACTCGAGTGCTACGGCCTTCCGGGTGGCGGCGGGCATGGTCTTTCAAAAGGCCGCCGCTCAGGCCGACCCCATTCTCCTGGAGCCCGTCATGAAGACGGAGATCCTGCTCCCTGAAGAATTCATGGGTGAAGTCATAGGGGACCTCAACGCCCGGCAGGGCAAGGTGGAGGAGATAACAAACCGGGGGCCGGTCCAGGTTATTTCCGCCAAGGTGCCCCTTTCCAGCATGTTCGGGTATTCCACGGCCCTTCGCTCCGCATCCCAGGGCCGAGGGACATTCACCATGCACTTCAGCCATTACGACAGCCTGGAGCAGGCCTCAAAGGGCCATTGACAAACCCGCTTGTTTCGGCGCTCTTCACAAGGCGCTCAAGACACGCCGGGAGGAAAGGGACGAACCCCTCTTGAATCACATTCTTTCTTGACAACCCTTTTGGATTTTTACTATTGTGTTTTAAACGCTATTTAAATGCTTGGGCTTTTGAACAGGTATCCATGAGCCCTTCAGGGCGAAGAAAAACAGGGAAAGGAGGTATCTCAGTCTGATGAAGAACCGTTTTTTCAACCTCATGCTGGTCGCTCTGGTCGCTGTAATCTTTGGTAGTGTCGGTGTGCTGACGGCGGAGGACTGCGCTGATGTACCAGAAGAGATCATGATCGACAACAAGGATGGTTATGAGCGCGCCAGGCAGGTCCCGGTGGAGCTGACCCACACAAAGCACGTTGAGGATTACGGCGCGTCCTGCGAGGACTGCCATCACGTGTACGAGGACGGCAAGAACGTATGGGAAGAAGGCGATCCGGTTCATAAGTGTTCCGAGTGCCACGATCACAACGAGGACCAGGGCAACGCCAAGAAACTTCAAACAGCCTTTCACAGCAACTGCAAAGATTGCCATAAAGAGGCCTTTGATGAGGGCAATAAGAATGCCCCTGTAAGAAAGTGCACTGAGTGCCATAAGAGGTAAACAAGGCCTTTAAAACCGGTCGCTTGATTGGATGCAGAAGGGCCGCTTCCACATAATGGAAGCGGCCCTCTTCTTGTTGAACGTAAGAAAAAGCCAACCGCTGACCGCTCAGATCAAAAAAACGCCCCACCCCTCAAGAAGGGCAAGGCGTTTGTCTTCTTATCTTCT
>JAWLEX010000120.1:0-8881 GCA_041685835.1 Desulfatiglandales bacterium | reverse complement strand
CCCGATAGCGATTTCGATCCCGAAGAAACCAAACAGGACGCTCATTCTTCGCGCCAGTGCTCATTGGCTTTGGGTTGCGGGCAAGGGCCCGCCTTAGTATTTCTTCGTGTTCTTCGTGTCCTTCGTGGTGAAAAAAATGCAAACGTGCGGAAAAAACCTCACTTCCACGTGACCGCAGCTATCATAAGGCGCAACGGCCGTCTGCTGATCACCCGCCGTCCCGTGACCCTGGATACGCTTGTTCGAAAGGCAAGAAGAGTGCGCCGTTATGCCATAACGGAGACTAGCCCGCCAACTGGGCCTTGAGGGCCTCCACCACGTTGAACAAGTCGTCCACAACACCGTAGTTGGCCACCCGGAAGATGGGGGCCTTCTTGTCCTTGTTGACGGCGATGACGGTCCCGGCGCCGGTGATTCCCGCCACGTGCTGGAATGCCCCGCTGATGCCCAGGGCCAGGTAGACCTTGGGCTTTACGGATTTGCCGGACGTTCCCACCTGGTGATACTTGGGAAGCCAGTTCTTGTCCACAACCGGCCTGGAGCAGGAGATCAGGCCGCCCATTTTCCCGGCCAGCTCCTTCACCACCTCGATGTTGTCCGCTTCGCCCACACCGCGGCCCACGGAAACGAGCAGATCGGCCTGGGTGATGTCCACGGCCCCTGCCCCCGCATCCTCAAAGGCCACGAATCGGCGGCGCGGTTCGGGCAGGTCCGGTGGCGCTTCCACCTTGACCACCTCACCCGCACGGCCTTCGGCCTTGTCCGGCGGAAAGGCGCTCGCACGGACCGTGATCACGTAAGTCCCGGCCTCCTTGAACGCGACCCTGGAGAAGATCTTCCCGGTATAAATCTGACGCACCACCTTGGGTTTTCCCTCCTCCATAAGGATGTCCACGCAGTCCGTGGCCAGGGGGAAGCCCGCCTTGATCGACAGGGCCGGGGCCAGGTCCATTCCCCATGGGGAGTGGGGCATCAGCACCATAAAAGGCTTGTGCTCCTGAATCAGAGAAAGAAGGATCCCCTTGTACAGGTCCGCGTTGAACTCCTCGAGCCTGCCGTCTTCCACCACCAGGACCCTGTCGGCCCGCTCGGCGATATCGCCCAGGAACGGCTCATCTTTCCCCACCATCACGACAGCGGTCAAGGTGTGGGAAAGCTCTTTACACAGCTCGTCCGCTTTCCACAGCATCTCGTATGAAATGTCACGAAGCTCTCCTTGTCTGTGTTCCACTAGTACGAAGATCTCGCCCATTATATGCTCACCCCCTTTTCCTTTATGATCTTGAGGATTTGTTCCGCTACGGCGGCCGCGTCTCCCTCGATCATCTCCGCGCCTTCTGTCTCAGGCGGCAGGAAGTACTCTTCCACTGTGATCATCGGCATGAGTTCGTCCCCGCCGATCCCGAGGTCCCCCAGGTCCATCACATTGAGTTCTTTCTTGGCGGCCTTGCGGATGCCCATGATGGAGACGTACCTGGGCTCATTTATTCCGGTCTGAATACTGAGCACGGCCGGAAGGCTCACCTTGGACACCTCATCCATGCCCCCCTCGAGTTCCACCTTGATTGTGGCCTCTTTGTCCTGGGGGTCGATCCCGGTCACCACGGCGGCGTGCGGGACGTCCAGTTGCTCGGCCAGAAGAATGCCCACCATGCCGTCGTTTACGTCGTCAGACTGGACACCCGTGAGGATGAGGTCGTGCTCGAGACCCTTGATTACTTCAGCAAGGATCCGGGACTTGACCAGTGCGTCCATGGCGCGCTCCCCCGGGTCAACACGTATGGCCTTGTCCGCGCCCATGGCCAGACACCGGCGAAGCACCTCTTCGTCATCCTCCGTGCCGACGGTGATTGCCACGACAGTACCGCCTGTCTTCTCCTTGAGCTGGATCGCCTCCTCAACGGCGTAGTTGTCCCACTCGTTGAGGACGTAGGCCAGCATGTCCTTTTTGAGATCCTTTTTTGAGGCGTCTATTTCGAGGTCCACCTCCTGGGTCATGGGGACCCGTTTAACACAAACCACGATATTCATCTGATAATCCTCCTCGAGTTATTCGGTTTCTCAGTCCCTGCCGCTTCCGGGACTTTATAACGGATCAGGCCTGAATGATCAATAGGCGCGCTTCCATTTACACGGCAACACGGACAAATAATGAATGAATTCTCATTCATAATATCGATTAGCACAGGTGGGGGTGGGGAGTCAAATTTTTCCTTTTCCAGGACTCCAGGAGTCGTATCCATGTCATGGGGAAGGGGAATCGAACACGAACCACGCACGGGCCACGAACCACGGCCATTAAAGATCTTCTCTCGCCTTGTTTATCCTGTTGAGCAGGAACGTGTCGTGAGGGCCGAGTTCCTCGGCCTTCTGGAAGTGGAACCGGGCCTTGGACGGGGCCCCGGACTTCATGAAATAGATCCCGAAGTGGTAGTGGGCGAGCGCGAGGCGGTCCATGCGACCGTAGCATATACCGAGGTTGTAGGACACCTCGTTGCGCGCCGGCTCCATGGTCAGGAGCCGCTCGTAGATGCGGGCCGCCCGGGCATACTCATTCAGGTTCTGATGGGAAGAGGCCATCATGAAAAGGGCCGTCCGGTTTTCAGGGTCTTTTCTGAGAACACCTTCCAGGACTGGAATCGCATTCTCATACCGGCCGCTGTAATGGTATGCCTTTCCAAGGTGGGTGCGCACGGGTATCAGGTCAGGACGGATCTCCAGCGCCCGCCTCAGGTGCTCCACGGCCGACCCGAACTCTGATGCCTCCTTGTCCAGCAGCCCCAGACCGAAGTGGGCGAGCGCATCGGAGGGGTTTGCTTCGAGGGCGTTCTGGAACCGCCGCCTGGCTGAGGAAGGATCGCCGTAGCGGGCCGCAAGGAGGGTCCGGAATACCGGGTACTGCTCCCTGAGCCGCTTCTCGGTTTCCGAGCCCACCGGTTCGCCTCCGTCCGCAACAAGACTGTCGATGTTGGTCATCCGCTCAGGACCCGTGGGGTGCGTGCGCAGATATGCGGGCACCCGGTCGGTGCCATATATCTCGGCACGTTGCATGCTATTGAGGACCTGGATCATGGCCGAGGGATCGAACCCGGACTTGCGCATGTAGGAGAACCCCAGCTGATCGGCCTGACGTTCGTCAGCCCGGCTGAAGGACAGTTGGGCCTGGGCCCCGGCCGCCGCCGTACCGATCATGATGGCAGAGGCCGCCTCCCCGCCGATCAGGGCCCCGATCAGCATGCCGGCCATGGTGGCCAGGCCGAGCTTCTTGTTCTGTTCTATGCGCTTGGAAAGATGCCTCGCCGAGATATGGGCCATCTCGTGGCTGGCCACGGCCGCCAGTTCGTCCACGGTCTCCATGGACTCGATAAGACCGGTGAAAAAGAAGATGTGCCCCCCCGGGCCGGCGAACGCGTTCAGATCGTTCTTCTTGATGAGGTAATACCTGAAGGGAAAGGGCTTCGCATCCACCGGCCCTGCCAGGTAATCGCCAAGCTCGTTTATATAGTCCAGGGCGAACTCGTCCTCGACAAAGGTGAAAAAATTTTTGAGGTCCGCGACAAACTCCTTGCCCAGCTTTTCCTCTTCTTCCAGGCTCAGTGCGTTTCCCGTCTGCGGAGCGAACAGGACCGCCGTCACCAGGCAAAGACAAAGGAGGCGTGCCATGATCCTAGGTGCCTGTCTCGTCTCCATTCGATCCCTCTGCTTCCTCACCCGTATCCACCCTGGGCGCCTCTATCCATAGGCTCTCCAGGTCGTAAAAGACCCGAACCGGTTCATAGAATACATGTACAACCACGTCCCCGTAATCCACCAGGACCCATTGACCTTCCTGCTCCCCTTCCACCCCGTGGGCGTGCCACCCTGACTCACGCATGCTCCGGACCAGGTGACGCGTGATTGCCTGGACCTGCCGCGTAGAGCCGCCCGCCACGATGAGGAAGTAGTCCGCAAACGAGGTCAGTCCGCCCACATCGAACAGGACCGGCTCGAGGGCCTTTCGCTCTCGAACGAACTTCAGGGAAAGCAAAGCCTTGTCAAGACTCTCCATGCGAGAGATACAACCCCTTTTCTATTATATACCGTTCAACCTCTTCAGGCACCAGAAATCGAATGGATTTTCCCCGTGCCACGGCATCCCTCACCTGGGTCGAAGAGACGCCCATGAATGTGCCCTGTCTCCTGATCAGGCTGTTTCCCGAGTTGCCCACCCGGAACACCCCCGGAGCGGTCCTGATTGCCCCTATGTCGAGGTCTTGGATGAACGGTTCCAGGACTCCGGGGGAGACTCCGGGCCGATCTATAAGGACAAAGTGGGCATAGTCGAACAGCGACCTGTACTCTTTCCAGGTGCCGATCTCGAAAAACGCATCCGTCCCTACAACGAAATAGAGCTCCAGCCCGCCGGGATATTCGTCATGGAGCTCCCGAAGAGTGAGAATCGTGTAGGATACACCCCTCCTGCGGCCCTCCAGGTCCAGCACATCCAGCAAGGGGGCCCCGCGAACCGCAATACGCGCCATGGCCGTACGGTCGGCGAAAGAGGCCTCCGCCGTCCCGCCCTTGTGCGGAGGCATTGATGAGGGTACGAGGCACATTCGGTCGAGGGTCAGCTCCTCGGCCGTCTCCAGGGCCATTCGCAGGTGCCCCAGGTGAACCGGATCGAATGTGCCTCCCAGAATGCCCAGCCTCAAACCTTACACCTCCACCTCCACCTACACACCCGCAAACTCTTACTTCGTCAGCCTGCAGACCCCGTCCTCTTCCTCCAGCTCCCTGGTCACAACCAGATTGTCCCGGTGAATCACCTCGTCCTCGTGCTTGAATCCCAGTGCGCCCTCGATATCATGGCTCTTGAGACCCATGATCTTTCGAATATCCCCGGAGTGGTAGTTTACCATGCCCACGGCCAGTTCGTGACCGCTTCCGTCCACCACGGCGACCTTGTCCCCGAGGCTGAAACGGCCCTGGACTTCACGAACGCCCGACGGTAGTAAGCTCTTGCCGTTGCCTAGAATGGCATTCTCCGCCCCCTCGTCGATTACCAGCACCCCGCGCGGGGCCTTGGTGAAGGCAATCCAGTGTTTCCTGCTGCGAAGGGGTATGTCCCTGGGCAGGAACAGGGTGCCCTCTTTATCCCCACTGAAAATGCGCCCGAGGATCCCCGGCCTGAGTCCGTTGGCGATAATCGTGGGGACGCCTCCATGGGAGACCTTTTCAGCGGCCCGAATCTTGCTCGCCATGCCTCCGGTGCCCAAAAAGCCTGGAATGGAACCGGCGTACTTGACGATGTCACGGCTTATCTCGTCCACCAGGCCGATGAGGCTGGCGTCCTTGTTGGTGCGCGGATCCTTGTCGTACAGGCCGCTGATGTCCGTCAGGTTTACCAGCAGGTGGGACTCGGTCAGGTTCGTGACCATGGCGCCCAGGTTGTCGTTGTCGCCGAACTTGATCTCGTCCACCACCACAGTGTCGTTCTCGTTGATGATGGGAAGGACTTTCCAGCCGAGCAGCGCAAAGATTGTGTTCCGTGCGTTCAGGTAACGGCCCCTGTGGGTCAGGTCGTCCCGGGTCAGAAGAATCTGGGCCACCTTCTGACCGTGAGGCGCAAAGGAGTTCTCCCAGACACGCATCAGGCTGCTCTGCCCGATGGCCGCCATGGCCTGCTGCTGGGAAATGGACTTGGGCCGCCTGCTCATGCCGACCTTGCGAAGCCCGGAGGCGATGGCGCCCGAAGACACAAGGATGACCTCCTTGCCGTCCCTTCTGAGGGCCATGATCTCGGCGGCAAGGTCGGACATCACCTTTGTATTGAGTCCATCCTCCGCCGTAAGGACCCCGCTTCCGACCTTGATGACCAGCCGCCTTACAGGCGACAGGATGGCATGCCTTGTCACCGCCCTATCGGCGTTGTTCCTGCTCCCGGTCTTCATGGATCAGCTTCCTTCTGAGCACGGTTTTCAGTTCGTTCAGGCCTTGGCCCTCCAGGGCCGAAATCGCCAGGCACGTCAAACCTTTTTCCTCGAATGACCGCCGAAATTCATCCACTTCCGGCAGGCGGCCGGCCGGGAGTGTGTCCACCTTGTTGAGCAGCACGATCTGCTCTTTTTCGAGCAGGGCCGTGCTGTACTGTCCCATCTCGGCTCGAACCGAGAGGTACGCCTCAACGGGCGGGTGAGATGAAGGCCCTGTTGCGGCATCCACCAGGTGAAGCAGGAGCCGCGTCCGCTCGATATGTTTCAGAAAGCGGATGCCCAGGCCCTTTCCCCGGCTCGCACCCTCAATAATCCCTGGAATATCCGCCACGGTCAAGGCCTCGCCGTCGTCATAGGCCAGCACCCCCAGGTTGGGAGTCAGGGTGGTGAATGGGTAGTCGGCCGTTTCGGGTGTTGCAGCGGTTAAGCGGGAAAGGAGGGTGGATTTTCCGGCGTTGGGAAGCCCCACAATACCAATCTCGGCAAGGTGTTTGAGAGACAGCCTGAGCCTGCGCGTCTCTCCGGGAAGGCCCGGCTGGGCGAATCGGGGGGACCTGCGGGTGGACGTGGCAAAGTGAGAGTTGCCCTTGCCGCCTCGCCCTCCCGACGCGATCATTATGCGCTCCCCCTCTTGAACAAGATCCGCCAGGATCTCGCCGGTGTCCTCGTCCTGGATGACCGTGCCGAGGGGGACCGAGATCACCACGTCCAGCCCGTCTTTTCCAGTGCGGTTCCTGCCCGCGCCGGGCCCGCCTCTCCGGGCATTGAAAAATCTTTTCGAGCTGAAATCCCCAAGGGTATGGAGCCGTGCCGCGCCCTCCACAAAGACACTGCCGCCCCTGCCCCCGTTCCCGCCGTCAGGACCCCCTTTGGGGATGAACCGCTCCCTGCGGAAGCTGACGCACCCCCTGCCGCCGTCGCCGGACCGGACCGTAATGACCGCTTCATCAAGGAATCGCATGTCTTATCACCGGGAAAGGGTGACCGGCCCGGGGGGCTTGCGCGGCAAGGAGGCTGAATTGCACGGGGAGGCTTCAGGCGGCGGTGTAGACGCTGACCCTCTTCCTGGTCTTTCCCAGGCGCTCAAAGGCGACCACACCGTCAATCTTTGAGAAGATGGTGTAGTCCTTTCCCAGCCCGACGTTCTGTCCTGGATGGATCCTGGTCCCCTTCTGGCGCACCAGTATGTTCCCCGCGCGCACTGCCTGGCCGGCGTACCGTTTGATGCCGTACCGCTGGCCTGCGCTGTCCCTGCCGTTCCTCGAGCTCCCGCCTGCTTTTTTGTGTGCCATTTTATTCTCTCACCTCAAAACACGGAAAATCAGCTGCTAATCTACTGAGCTGTTGGTCAAAAAGAAAGAAGGGTTTTCAGATAAAACCGTCACTGACACATACACCGTCACCATCACAGCCCTTAAGCCATCTCCACATCATCGATCCTCACCAGGGTGTAAGGCTGCCTGTGGCCCCGGGTGTTGCGATAGCCCTTCCGCCTCTTGTACTTGAAAACGACGATCTTCTTGTTCTTCCCCTGCCTGGCTATCCGGCCCTTTACACGCACATTGCCCAGATAGGGGCTTCCCACATGGACGTTCTCTCCGTCCGAGGCCAGGAGGATTCGATCGAACACCACATCCTCCCCCGCCTCTCCGGGGAGTTTTTCCACCCTGACCTCGTCACCGGCTGACACCTTGTGCTGTTTGCCGCCACTCTGAAATATCGCATACATGGATTCTCTCTCCTTGTTGAAGTCGGAACCATTTATACTAAAATTCAAGGCGCCGATTGTCAACCGCAAAAAGCCCGGCCCATAAAACCTTTAAGAATCCCGATTTATTGCCTGAATAACTTACGATCATGTCTGATAATTTACAGTGTTACAGGTTTCTTACCCGCCATTTGCCTGAACCTTCGGAAAAGGCGCGTGGTTATTCTCACGGGCGCCAGGCAGGCAGGAAAAACCACCCTTTCAAGAAAGACATACCCTGACCTTCCTTACATAAACCTGGACGCTCCGGAAGCCCGGGAGGCGCTGCGGAGTATGCCCGCCGCCGGCTGGGCGGAAAACGTGGGCAGTGCCTTTCTGGACCAAGCCAAGCTAACGTATTGCGCTCCCGGGCCACTCAACGCTTTGACCAAAATTAGAATTGCTGGCCGGAAGACACGTTGACGTCGGATGCCCAAGTGACGGATAATAGTCTAGGGGGACGCTTTTGTGAATGCATCTTGATTTCCCCTGATGGAGAAGCGGAAGAAATTGATGGACATAGGATGGATTAAGCAGCAGGTAACTGCCGGAAACTATCAGCTCAGTCTCCACGCACTGGAGAGGGCCTCTACGCGTGGGATCGATCCGCTTGAGGTTAAAGAGGCGCTTCTGGATGGAGAGATCGTTGAGGACTATCCAGAGGATAAGAGAGGCCATAGCTGCCTTGTATATGGCAAGTCCCACCTTGGAAAGGACATTCACGTTTCATGCGGTCAGGCTTTTGACGTGTTGTGGGTGATTACGGTGTATGAACCGGATGCCTCAGAATGGGTCGACCCAAGAACGAGGAGGGTTGTAAAATGAAGTGTTTTGAATGCGGGGGCGAGGTGACTCAGACCATCGGTTCTGTCCGAATGACCAAGAAAGACGGGAGTATGATTATCTTCAGGGGAATTCCCCTGAACCAGTGCCGCCAGTGCGGGGAGCAGTACGTTCCGGGGAAATGGGCTGAAAAGATTGGAGAAATGATGCGGCAGGAAGACAATTTGGTGCCCGACGAGACGATTTCAGTACCAATAATCGTTTTTTCTTGAGAATAAGGATTGTAGGGTAAATATGGAACTTTATGGTTCTGAGTGCTACAATTGGAATCATTCAATTCAAAATCTGGAGGAGTCGGAAAAATGCGAACCTCTGCCCC
>JAWLEX010000119.1:0-8929 GCA_041685835.1 Desulfatiglandales bacterium | reverse complement strand
GAGGTTGCGCGGAGGCGTACTGAAGTACGCCGCACAAGCAACCTCGCAGATTGACGCCGAGATTGGCAAAAAAGACCATTTCTGGATGGAAACTATACTAATGATCAGCATAGGGGATTAGCTCTAGCATTTCCACAATACTTGCCTGTCTGATCGCATGGGAGAGCGCCCTTGCCCATATACACCGTGCCGAAAAAAAGTCAGAGCTGGTATGGAATTCCGGTAGGGATCCTCATCCTCAATGCCACTTACCCCTGCATCCCCGGCAATGTCGGCAACGCCACCAGCTTTCCCTTTCCCGTACGCTACAAGGAAGTTTCCGAAGCCTCCATCCATGGACTGATCAACCAAAGAGACCCGGCCTTGATCGAACCTTTTATCAACGGCGCCCGCGAACTCGAAGCTGAAGGAGTCCGTGCGATAGCCGGCGCTTGCGGATTCATGGCACTTTTTCAACGAGAGATCGCTGATTCGGTCCGGATACCGGTGTGCATGTCCAGCCTCCTGCAGATCCCTTTTATCCGCCAAATCCTTCCACGGGGTAAAATGATCGGTGTGCTCACGGCAAACGCCGGCGCTCTGACGGATAAACATTTTACGGCCGTAGGAGTGCAAGACCGAACCGGCCTGGTGATTACGGGCATGGAGGACTCAAAAGAGTTCAGGGAGGCCGTCCTTGAAGAAAAAGGGACTCTGAACTCGGAAATAATGGAACAGGAAGTGGTCAGAGCGGCAAAAGAAATGACTGACTCCAACCCGGCAATCGGGTCCATTGTCCTCGAATGCAGCGATCTGCCTCCTTTTGCCCATGCCGTACAAGAAGCGGTCTCTCTTCCTGTTTTTGATTTCAACACCATGATCAAGCACCTTCAGACAGCTTTGGTCCAGCACCCATATCAAGGCTACATGTAATCCCTGAACTGAAAGATGGTTCAGGCACAATACAAAAGCACTTGTAATACCCCATGAAGCATTTATGGCCGCTGCAGGTTCAACGGCCATCCCCACGAATGGAAATGAACCCCTCTCCACCCGCTCGCAGGGGGAGAGGTTTACTCATCTCCGGCGGCGCAAAGGCAGGCGGCGCAGGCAGAGGTGAGCCGGGCTGTTTTCACGGTAAAGGAATCATTAATGCCTGAGCAAACGATCTATGACGTAATCATTATCGGCGGCGGGGTCATGGGGTCGTCTCTTGCATATCACCTGACCAAAGCGGACAACACCTTGAAAGTGGGGGTAATCGAACGGGATCCCACTTATGAAAGGGCGTCCACCACCCTGTCCATGGCCAATTTGAGAATCCAGTTCAGCCTTAAACAAAATGTGGAGATTTCTCAATACACCTCTGAGGTGTTCGACCGCTTTGAGGAAGAAATGCAGGTCGGAGACACCCAACCAAATATCGGCTTTTGCCGGGAAGGCAATCTCTTCCTGGTGGACGAGGCGTCCCGGCCGGCGGCTGAAGAATCACTCAAGCTCCAGCAAGGACTTGGCTGTGAGGTCGCCTGGCTGGATCCGGAAGCGATCAAAGCCAGGTACTCGCTGTATGATGCGAATCAATATACAGGTGGGACCTTCGGCGCTCGAGACGGTCATTTCGACGCCTACACCGTGCTCATGGCCTACAAGGCCAAGGCCGTCTCCCAGGGAACGGCCTTCGTTGCCGACGAGGTGATCGGCCTCAAAAAGTCCGGCGACCGGATCGCCAACGTGGACCTGGCCTCCGGTAACAGCCTGCATGCCGGGTACGTGGTCAACTGCGCCGGGGCGTGGGCATCCGGGCTGGCGGGGACCATAGGGGTGCATCTACCGATAGAACCCGTAAAACGCCAGGTCTTCGCGCTTTCCACAGCAGTGAAACCCGAAAAACCGCTTCCGTTGACTGTGCTTCCCTCAGGCCTCTATTTCCGTACAGAAACCGGCGGCCTCATTCTTCTGGGCAAGTCGATGGATGAAGATCCCATCGGGTTTGACTTCACCTGGAGCCGGAAAAGGTTTATGGAGATCCTGTGGCCTGAACTGGCCGAATTCGTCCCCTCTTTTGACACGGCCAAACTGATCCGGGGCTGGGCCGGGCTTTATGCAGTCAACCAGATGGACGGCAACGCCCTCCTTGGCGAGTGGCCGGGAGTCAAAGGCTTTTACCTGGCCAACGGATTTTCTGGACACGGGCTGCAGCAGGCCCCGGCTGTGGGACGCTATATGAGTGAACTCATTCTGGGCAAACCGCATATCCTGGATCTTTCTGTCTTCGACCCCGGCCGTGTCCTGGATAAGAGGCCGCTCAGTGAAGACGGACTGGTCTGAGCACAGAGTTTGTCTCAACGAAATCCAAATAATGAAGGAGGAGGTGGTGGTGGTGGTGCGTCAAAAAAATCAGTGTCTGAGGACCGGTATCTGTTATCAAGGGCATAATTTATAACAAGGAGGATGAAATGGAAAAAGGAAGAATTCTGATTCGTGGTATAATAATGTTACTTATATGCGGGTTGCTGATTAGTTCTCCAGCGGTTGCACAAGCTAAAGCCAAGGTGTACAAATGGCAGCCGTCATCCTGGTTACCGTCTGGAATAACCTGGGATACCATAGGTTATATATCCAAGTATGTTGAGAAGATGTCAGACGGGCGTCTGGTCATGACTCCAAGCGCCCCCGGGGCGATAGTTCCGGTCGCGGAGCAGTTGGATGCCGTGGGCATGGGCGTGATGGAGGCCACTTTTATATGGCCGGGATATTTCCCGGGAGAACTCCCTGTCGCCTTCATGCATGGTGACTGTTTTGCCGCTCCAAGAACGATCGCAGAGTTACGCTACCTCTATGAGTCCTACGAGGACGGCAGAATCATGGAGCTGTTGAGAGAGGAATATGCCAAACACGGCGTGCACCTGGTAGGGAACCTCTACTGGACTCTGGATAACCTGATGATATCAAAGGTTCCGATAAATGGAGTCGATGACATCAAGGGAATGAAGTTCAGGGCTTCAGAGCTGATAGCCCTGCAGTTGGCTCACCTCGGAGCAGGGACGATATGGACCCCGGGCGACGAGATTTACACGATGCTCTCCACCGGCGCTGTGGACGCCATAACCTTTTCCCACGCAGCCGACATGGTGGCAATGGGCTTCCATGAGGTCACCGAATACTGGGTAAAGTATCCAACAGTGGTGGGGCCGGCCGCCGACGCCCTTATTGTGAACATGGATGTATGGAAAGCGCTTCCCGACGACCTCAAAGCGATGCTGGAAATGGCGGTTGAGGCCGGAACCGCGAGAAACGCGTTCGAGGCGGAACTGACAATCGCTGAGGCATGGAACTTTGTGGAGAAGGAAGGAATTGAAATCGTAAAGTGGTCAGAAGAAGATGCCAAAAAACTGGCCGGGACGGCCAGGGTTGTTGTACCTGAAAAATATTACAAAGACCCCGCCTTTAAAGAGATTTCCCAGATTGTAGAACGATGGGCGATTGAGATGGGGTACTGGGAAGACTAAGCATCCAGTCCGGTGGAGGAGACCTCCCCGCGCAAGCGGGGATGTCTTCATATGAGCCTGGTTTTGATTGCTCATGAAGAGAGGTAAAGGATGAAACGTGTCTTGGCCGGAATAGACTTTGTCAGCGAGTGGAGCGGAAAGCTGGTAAGTGTGTTGATTGTTTTTATCATGGCCATACTGCTTTTAGAAGTAGCGCTGAGGTTTGCGTTCAACGCTCCCACCATCTGGGCCCACGAGTTATCTATGCACTTTTTCGGTGCCTACTCGGTGCTCGCCGGGGCTTATGTGCTTCTTCACAACCAGCATGTCAAGATAGATCTTATTTATCTCCGCTTTTCAACGAGAGGCAGAGCCATTATTGATACATTTACCTACCTGTTGTTTTTCCTGTTCATTGGCCTATTGCTTCGATATGGGATAATGATAGCTTGGCGGGCGGTGGAATTGAGGCAGGCGGTATCGCCTTCCCCTTGGGGATCTCCTATATGGCCCACTAAGCTGACCGTACCTATAGCTGCTCTTCTGATACTTGCTCAGGGGCTGGCCAACTTTATCCGGACTGTTAAACTTGCTGTTACGGGGAAGGAATTAACATGACAGAATGGCTTCCTATACTAGTTCTGCTTAGTGGCCTAGCATTCGGTCTAATCACCGGCTTCCCGATGGCCTTTACCCTGGCCAGCAGCTCTATCATTGCCTCCTGGATTTTCATAGGCCCCCAGAGCCTTCCCTACGTTGCCACAAACGTATTTGGTATGATGTCCAGCATGGTCCTTATTGCTATGCCTTTATTTATCTTTATGGCATGCGTGCTGGAGAAGTCTGGTGTAACTCAAGACCTTTATGCTTTCATGCACCAATTGCTGGGGCCACTAAGAGGTGGCCTGTCAATGGGAACGGTGCTAATTTGCGCCATAATTGCCGCCATGTCGGGGGTCAGCACCACCGGGGTTGTCACTATGGGCATTATTGCCCTGCCCATTATGCTTAAACAAGGCTATGGTAAAAGCATAGCCATCGGCCCCATACTGGCTGGAGGGGCGCTGGGGCTTCTCATACCTCCCAGCATATCGCTTATTATCTATGGCATGATAGCCAGGGTATCCATAGGAAGGCTCTTTGCCGGAGGGATACTTCCCGGACTCCTGCTCACCTTTCTTTATGTGAGCTACATAGGCATAAGGAGCTACTTTCAACCACACATCGCTCCAGCTCTCCCTCCCGATAAAAGGGTGCCCATGAAGGAGAAAATCGCCTTAACCAGCGGGTTGATCTTGCCTGTCTTAATCATTTCCGCTGTTTTGGGCTCGATTTTCGCAGGAATCGCCTCCCCTACCGAGGCTGCCGCTGTAGGTGCCGGTGGGGCTTTGGCCAGTGCCGCAATACACCGCAGACTCAACTGGCAACTGGTCAAAGACGCATGTTACCGAGCCATGGCCATTAACGGTATGATCATGTGGATCCTCTTCGGCGCCTCCTGCTTTACCAGCATCTTTTTTCGAACAGGTGGTCAAGATCTAATATCAGATGTGATAATTGGTGTAGCGTCGGAACCCATCTATGTCTTCATCATAATACTGGTGACCTTGATCGTCCTGGGATTCTTCCTGGATGAGATAACCCAGATTATGATCACCGTTCCTGTTTTCCTGCCGATAATTGTTGAGTTGGGATATGATCCGGTATGGTTCGGGGTCCTTTTTATGACACAGGTGCAGATGGATTATCTGACGCCTCCCTTTGGATTTACCTTATTTTATATGAAGGGAGTTGCTCCTCCCGAGGTAAGCATGGGAGACATATATCGCTCTATTATACCCTTTGTATGTATACAATTGGCTGTGGTAATGGCTATCCTGTTTTTCCCTCAGATAGTTCTGTGGCTTCCTGATGTAGTCTTCGGGCTCCGGTAGGAAGAAAGGATTACAGAGGCATCGGTCTTTTTCCTTGACTGACGGCGTGATCGGGTTAAGATTCCGAACGCCGCGGGAGGAGTCCGGGCTTTACCTCCTTGCACACTGTGCACGCGACGGGGAAACACACTAATCGCAACAGGAGGAGCATCATGCTGGGGGAAAAAAAGATAGGCTTTATCGGATCAGGGAACATGGGTACGGCCCTGATCCGTGGGCTCATAACGTCGGGCACTTCGTCCGCCGACAGGATCATCTGTTCAGACATAAAAGAGGCCAAGACATCCGCTCTCCATGAAGAGTTCGCCGTCAAGACGACATCGGACAATTGCCTGGTGGCCACTGAGGCCGACATCGTCATCTATGCCATAAAACCGCAGATAATGGCGCGCATACTCAAGGAAACCGCACCCTGTCTCGACATGACCAAGGTGGTGGTTTCCATCGCCGCCGGGGTGCCGCTCGCCGCCATAAACTCGTGTCTGAAAAAAGACCTCCGGCTCATACGCGTGATGCCCAACGTAGGCTCGGCCGTCATGGAGAGTGCCACCGGCATAACGGCCGGGGACCATGCACTCAACGGGGACCTCGATTTGGTAAGGGGCATATTCGAATCCATCGGGAAAACCGTGACCGTAGATGAATACCTGATGGACGCCATAACCGGGTTGAGCGGCAGCGGCCCGGCCTATATCTTCATGATCGTCGACGCAATGGCGGACGCCGGCGTCAAGGTGGGCCTTTCGCGTGAAGACTCGCTGTACCTGTCGGCGCAGACCCTGCTCGGCGCGGCCAAACTTTTGATAGAGACCCAGGAGCACCCAAGCAGGCTCAAAGACAGTGTCACTTCCCCGGGCGGCACGGCCATCGCCGGCCTCCATACCCTCGAAGAGGGAGGCTTGAGGACCACGCTGATCAATGCAGTGGAATCGGCCACCAAAAGGGCCAAGGAGCTTGGGGAGGCGATGATCAAGAACTTTTCGAATGGTTGAGGTCTTGCCGAATCGCCCATGCAAGGCTTGACAGGCCGGTCTCTCTACAGCTCCCGTTCCATTCGGATGGCGCCCTTCGGGCAGATGAACGCACAGATTCCGCAGCCCTTGCAGAAGTCATAGTCTATCTCTATCAGGCCGCTCTCAGGATTCCGGGTGATGCACAGATCCGGGCAGAGCAAGCGGCAGAGGTCGCAGCTTTCACACGATCGAAGGGCCAGGCAGCGTGACGCTTCCCGTACGGCCTCTTCATCGGCCCACTCGGAAGGGGCGGATTCGCGACCGGGTCGAGGTGAAACGTCCTGTGGGCATGGCTTAAGGGGATACCCGGGACAGGGTTTGTTCATTCCGAAGCCTCCCCTTGGAGATAGTCCCTGATCGCACGGGCCGCGCGGCGGCCGCCCGCCATGGCCTCCACAACCGACGTGGGTCCGGTAAGGAGGTCTCCGGCTGCAAAGACACTGCTGTACCCGGTCTCCAGGCTTGCCGGGTCGAGCCTGAAACGGGCCGAATCTTTCAAACCAAGCCCCTTGACAAGGGGCGTTAGATCCGGGACCTGGCCCACTGCAGGGATCAGGGCGTCACCCGCTATTTCATACTCGGTCCCGGACAAGGGGAAAGGCTTGGGCCGCTTGTCCTGTTCCGTTCGGCGAAGCTCGGTCCTGATGCACAAAAGGCCCTTCATGCGGCCGTCTTCACCGGCAATTATCCTCAACGGCGCGGTGAGGAAGCAAAACATCACGCCTTCCTGCTCGGCCTCCCTGACCTCGGCGGAACCGGCCGGCATCTGCCCGGGCCCCCTGCGATAGATCACCGTCGCCTCGCCTCCGAGGCGGCGCACGGTGCGAGCGGCGTCCATGGCCGTGTTACCTCCGCCGACCACCAGGACGTGCCCGCCCGGAACTCGATGGTCACCACTGTTCACTCCCCGCAAAAAGGCGAGGCCGTCCATGACCCCTTGGCTGTTCTCACCCGGGATGTCCAGGGAAAGGCCCTTGACCGTACCGGTCGCAAGGAGCACCGCCCGAATGCCTTGTTCGTGAAGGTCTTCCAGGGTCACATCAAAACCGAATCGCACATTAGTTCGCAGCTCCACGCCCAACCCGAGGATGCCCTGAATGTCCCTCTCCAGGGCCTCGGGAGGCAAACGGAACCGGGGAACGGCCCAGGCGGGCATACCGCCCGGACGGTCGTGGGACTCGAGGACCAGACACCGTATGCCCCGGCGGGCCAGGTCGTGGGCCGCGGTCAGGCCGGCGGGTCCGGACCCCACTATCGCCACAGAGGGCCTATTGTCCTCAAGGGCCCCGACCTGTACGGGGCCCGCTCCGCCCCTTTGCGAGGCAAACGCCTTGAGCGCCCTAATGGGCACCGGGTCGTTCAAACGGGTTCGCGTGCAGGCCGCTTCGCAAGGCCGGGTGCAGATGTGACCGCATACCGACGGAAGGGGGTTGTGCTCGTGGATGCGTTCCAGGGCCTCACGCACCAGGCCCTGGGCCAGGAGGCCCACGTACCCGGGGATGTCCTGTCCCAGTGGGCAGGCGGCACGGCAGGGCGGGATCGCCGCCGGGCTGTCTACTAAGGGGAGAGCGAATGGGTCTTCGTGCCCGTAGATTCGTCCCCGCAGGCTTTCGGGTTCGCTGCGCATCTCCGGGATTCGCTCGGCCGGGCAGCCGTGCAGGCACACGGCGCAGGCACCGCAAATATCATGGTCCACAACGGGCCGGTATGTTCGCCCTTCAACGCCCATGGAAACAGCCGCTCCCCAACGGGTCTTCCTGCCGTCCTGCGCCATACCCCATAATTCTTTGAGCTTCCACCCCCAGCTCGAACCCCCTGGAAAGCGCCTGCAGGTTCAGGTCCCGAAAACGGGAAGAGACCTGCTCACTGACTGCCGTTTCCAGGGCCTTAATGCTCACGATTTCGGTCAGAGCTGACAAGGCCCCGAGCATAACGATATTCGCCACCTGCTTGTTGCCGAGATCCGAGACAGCCGCTTCAGTGGCGGGGAGGGGCACCTGGCGGGCCGCCTCCAGGCTGCGGGGCGCGACCAGTCCGGCGTCATGGATTACGACAGGGTCCTGTTCGGCCAGATTGTCTGAGAACGCGTCATAGGCGCTCTGGCTCATAGCGACCAGAACATCGGCCTGAAGGACATGGGGAAATGCGATGGGCCCGTTCGAGATTACCACTTCACTTCGGGCCGCCCCGCCCCTGGCCTGGGCCCCGTAAGAGTTGGACCCTGAGACCCATAGCCCGTCCCGCACCGCCGCGTAACCCAGGAGCGCCCCCGCAAGGACCACGCCCTGTCCGCCGAAACCGCCTATTCGAACCTGTATGACCTTTTGATCTCCAAGCATTTGAGACCTTCAGCCTCTCGCCGAAACCGCAAAAAATTTGTTCTGTGAAAAAGTCAGGCAACGGCTAACAGCTAGTAAGTGCCCATCCAGAAACGCTTTTTGGGCACTGGCAAGTTTCCAATTCAGAAATGAGGATTTTTTGTCAAGATCAAGGAAATCAAGAGGTTGCGCGGAGG
>JAWLEX010000118.1:0-8983 GCA_041685835.1 Desulfatiglandales bacterium | reverse complement strand
GGACGTGAAACCTGCTCAGGGGCTGCCGGGCGCATCTGACCCGCAGGACGTGAAACCTGCTCAGGGGCTGCCGGGCGCATCCCGGACGAAGAGGAAGTCCGCATCAAACGAAAGCCGGAGGAGGACTCTTTCTGCACACGGCTCTTGGAGGTGCCAGGGGATTGCACATCGCCCGCAATGAACTGTTCAGTCTCCCCTGCGGACGCGACTTTAAAACCGGCGGTCGCCATCATCCCTGCGAGCAGGAGGAAACACAAGGATGAACATCGTGCCAAAGGCCTGATTGAAACGCGACACCTCTTTTTCATACGACATCTCCTCTGGAATAATGAGGTGAACAAACAAACCATCATTTATAAAATTATATTTAATTTTCCGCTTGTGTGTCAATAGATACAAGATAGAAATCGGTAAGTATTCAGCCGTCTCTCAAACATTCAACATGGTTTTCGTATACGAGTTAGTGCCCATCCAGAAACGCTTTTCGGGCACTGGCAAGTTTCCAATTCAGAAATGAGGATTTTTTGTCAAGATCAAGGAGATCAAGAGGTTGCGCGGAGGCGTACTGAAGTACGCCGCACAAGCAACCTCGCAGATTGACGCCGAGATTGGCAAAAAAGACCATTTCTGGATGGAAACGAGTTAGTTTCCTTCCTCCTTGATGATCATGCAAAAGCCTGTTTTCCGGCAAAGCCGTTTTTTCTTCAGGGCGTTCTCAGGTATTTGCGGGAGAAAAGGTTTTAAGGGGACAGGCAAAAATGAATTGATCCGGCGGGACGAATCGTATAGATGTGTACAGTCCTGCTGACCGCAAAAACGTGTTTTGTGTGCAAGCCGCGGCGGGACCCCGTAAGTGCGGCCCTGAATCTTGCGGCGGCGGCGGCTGATCGGCTGAGGAACCATGGGTTACGATATGAACTGGAAAGAAAGGACATACTGCGGAGACCTGGGACCGGACGACGCAGGCCGCGAGGTCCTGCTCATGGGCTGGGTGGACGCGGCCCGTGACCACGGAAGCCTCCTTTTCATCCACCTGCGTGATGTTCGGGGCATTGTCCAGGTGGTGTTTGACCCGGCCGACGGCAAGGAAATGTTTGAAAACGCCGAACAGCTTAGGAGCGAACACGTAGTCCAGATCCGGGGAAAGGTCGCCCTTCGGGCCCCTGGCACCGAAAACCCCAACCTTAAGACCGGCTCCGTCGAGGTCCACGCCTTTGAGCTGGTCCGCCTCGCCGGGTCCCGCACCCTCCCGTTTCCGGTCTCTGAAAAGGCCATGGTCTTCGGCGAGGAGATCCAGTCCGCCCCAGAGCACGTGGACGAGGACCTGAGGCTGCGTTACCGCTACCTGGATCTCAGGCGGCCCTCAATGCAGTCCTACCTGCTGAAGCGCTTCGAGGTCTATAAAGTGATACGCCGGATCCTCGACGAGTACGGATTCATCGAAGTGGAGACCCCTTTTCTCACCCGAAGCACCCCCGAGGGGGCGCGCGACTACCTGGTGCCCAGCCGTATCCATGCGGGAAGTTTCTACGCGCTGCCCCAGTCGCCTCAGCTCTTCAAGCAGTTGCTCATGATGAGCGGCATGGACCGCTATTTCCAGATCGCCCGCTGCTTTCGCGACGAGGATCTCAGGCCCAACCGGCAGCCCGAGTTCACCCAGCTCGATCTCGAGGCCTCCTTCATTGATGAGACGTTCATCTACGAAGTTGTCGAGGAACTCACCCTGCAGATGTTCGAGGTAGGGGGCATTCAACTCAGCCGCCCCTTTCCACGGATGACCTTTCACGAGGCCATGGACAAATACGGCACGGACCGGCCTGACCTGCGCTTCGGGCTTGCCTTCGAGGAGGTGACCGACATCCTCAGGGATACGGATTATGCCGTGTTCCGCGGGATCATAGATCGGGGCGGCGTGATCAAGGGCTTTCGGGTGCCCGGGGCCGCAGGATTGCTGAGCAAGAACATCCTTCAGAACGAGTACGCCTTAAAGCTGGTACCCGAATTCGGCGGCAGGGGCATGACATGGATGAAGATGACGGACGGACGGCTCCGCAGCAACATCGTCCAGTTCTTCCGGGAGCACGAGTTGGAGCGCCTGACCGCCCGCTTCCAGGCCCGGGACAACGACGTCATCATGATGATCGCCGATTCCGACCCTCACCTGGTCAACGAGGTCCTCTGCCGCCTGAGGCTCCACGTTGCGGAGCGTCTCGGACTGATTCCAGAAGGACTGTATCGCCCTGTGTGGATCACGGATTTCCCGCTCTTCGAGCTCAAGGACGGAGTGCTGGGCTCCCAGCATCACCCCTTTACCATGCCCGACCGTGTCGACTTCGACCCGGATGACAGGGACGACCTGGTTTCTCTCCGCTCCCGGGCCTACGACCTGGTGATGAACGGCGAGGAACTGGGAGGGGGAAGCATTCGAATTCACAGCATGGATGTGCAGGAGAAAATCTTCCGGGCCCTGGGCCTCACCCCCGAAGATGTGGAAAACAAGTTCGGTTTCTTCCTCAGGGCACTCGAGTACGGCGCCCCTCCCCATGGAGGCCTGGCCCTGGGCCTGGACCGTGTGGTGGCGATGATACTGGGGACCGCCTCCATCCGGGACGTCATGGCGTTTCCCAAGAATCGGAGCGCGCTCTGCCCCCTTACCCGGGCCCCTTCCGCAGGCGACCCGGCGCAGCTCAATGAGCTGCATATAAGTCTGAAAACCGAAATAAGGGGCCCGGGCCACCATAGAGAGCAGCTACGGGACACGGAAAACGGGGCGCCCTCTAAAGCCGGCATCTCCCGGGCCGAAGTGGACCACGTGGCCCGCCTGGCCCGTCTGCGGCTTTGCGATGAAGAGGTGGAGATGTTCCAACGGGATCTCGCATCCGTCCTGGATTATGCAGCCTCCCTGGAAGAGATCGACACCAATGATGTCGAGCCCATGAGTCACGCCCTGGAAATGAGCAATGTCTGGCGGGACGACGAGGGGATATTGTTTTCGGATCAGGAGGAAATCCTCTCTGCAGCCCCGGATCGGGAGGAGGACCTTTTCAAGGTGCCGAAAATATTATGAGAGTGTAGGTGCAGCAACTATTACATGATCTCAACCGTTTCATTTTAACAATTTACCAGGCTGGCTCAACATGTCCCTTTGTGATGAAAGCGCCCTTACCCTGTCCCGAATGCTTCGATCAGGTGAGATAAGCTCACGCAAACTGACCGAATCGGCTCTTAAGCGAATTCAGGAGCGCGATCCGGTACTGAACGCCTTCATAACAACAACCACTGAAGAGGCGCTCGAGGCCTCTGACCAATCGGATCAAAGGCTGAGACAAGGAAAGGCGGCCTCGCCCCTGGACGGCATTCCAGTGGCGGTGAAGGACAATATCTGCACGCGGGGTGTCCGCACCACCAGCGCCTCAGCCATACTTCGCAACTACGTCCCGCCATACGACGCCACTGTCATAGAGCGGCTGAAGCGCGACGGCGCGGTAATCGTCGGCAAGACCAATCTTGATCAGTTCGGAATGGGCTCTTCCACTGAAAACAGTGTATTTGGTGCCACGAAGAACCCTCACGATCCCGAATTCGTCCCCGGGGGTTCAAGCGGCGGCTCGGCAGCGGCCGTTGCCGCAGGGGAGGCGGTCCTGGCACTCGGAAGCGACACCGGGGGTTCATTGCGGCTTCCTGCGGCCTACTGCGGAGTTGTGGGCTTCAAGCCCACTTACGGGAGGGTAAGCCGGTACGGTCTTATGTCTTATGCCTCCAGCCTTGATCAGATCGGGGCCCTGGGCCGCCGTGTCGAAGACTGCGCCATGCTCTTAGGGACGCTCTGCGGCTATGATCCGAGGGACTCCACATCGGCCGACGTCCAGGTTCCCGATTTCCTCCAGTCGCTGGACAAGGGCGTACGCGGCCTTCGAATCGGACTGCCTGAAGAGTATTTCATAGAAGGCCTGGCCCCGGGAATCAGAGCGCGCATCGAAGGGGCGGTGCGCATTTTAGAAGGCGAAGGAGCTGAGATCCTGGAGGTCAGCCTTCCCCACACCCGCTATGCCATCAGCGCCTATTACCTGATCGCCGCGGCCGAGGCAAGCAGCAACCTGGCCAGGCTGGACGGGGTGAGGTACGGCTACCGTTCCCCCTCGGGCAGTGACCTCACAGAAATGTACGAGGCCACCCGGGGCGAGGGTTTCAGCCTCGAGGTCAAGCGCAGGGTCATGCTTGGGAGTTACGTGCTGTCCGCGGGGTATTACGAGGCTTACTATCTCAAGGCCCAGAAGGTCCGCCGCCTGGTCAAGGAGGACTTTGACGGTGTCTTTGAAAAAGTGGACTGCCTGCTGACGCCGGTCTCCCCCTCCCCTCCGTTCCGGCCTGGGGAAAAGGTGGACGATCCGCTTCAGATGTACCTGGTAGACGTCTACACATCGCCACTGAACATGAGCGGCCTTCCGGGCATGAGCCTGCCGTGCGGATGGGTGGACGGACTTCCCGTGGGACTCCAGATCATCGGCCGGGCGTTTGACGAGGCAACCATCCTGCGGGTGGCTCATGCATATCAAGAGGCCGGCGATGTCACCGCCGGCCCGCGACATTGAAGGGTCGCGGATAAGAAGGTCCGGTAGTCATGGAACACGAACCAGTCATCTGTTTCGAAGTGCACGCCGAGCTGGGTACGCGGACCAAGCTCTTCTGCGGCTGCCGAAACGACCCGGCGGCTCCCCCAAACTCCAATATATGCCCGATCTGCACCGGTCACCCCGGCACCCTCCCCGTCCTGAACCGCCGTGCCGTGGAATTCTGCGTGCGCGCCGGACTGGCCCTCAACTGTGAGATCAACACCATCTCCAGGTTCGCCCGCAAGAATTACTTTTATCCGGATATTCCCAAAGGGTATCAGATCTCCCAGTTCGAGCGGCCGTTCTGCGAGAACGGATACCTCGAAATCGAAGGCGACGACGGCAGGCCCTATCCGGTAGGCATCCGACGAATTCACCTGGAGGAGGACGCTGGAAAACTCATCCACTCTTCGGATACGTTCGACGAGGCGGATTTCAGCATGGTGGACTTCAACCGCTCCAGCGTTCCACTCATCGAGATAGTCAACGATCACACCAGGAACCCGCTCAGGTCCATCCGGGAGGCCCGCGCTTATCTGGAAAAGCTGCACAGGGTCCTTCGTTACATCGGCGTGAGCGACTGCAGTATGGAAAAAGGACAGTTCCGTTGCGACGTTAACATCTCCCTGCGCTCACCGGGATCACCACGATACGGAAACCGCGCTGAGATCAAGAACATGGCCTCGTTCCGCTTCGTGACCGCGGCTCTGGAGTACGAGATTCGTCGCCAGGCCGACCTCCTTCGATCCGGAAGGCCCGTTCCACAGGAAACCCGCCTGTTTGACGAGGAGCAAGGAATAACCCTGGCCATGCGCGGCAAGGAAGACGCCCCGGACTACCGTTACTTCCCGGATCCCGACCTCGTGGAGGTCCGGATCGAGGAGGAGGAAATAGAGGGCATACAAAGGGAAATGCCTGAACTGCCGGACGACAGGGTGGCCCGCCTGGTGCGTGATCTGGGCATTCCACGCGAAGAGGCGTCGGTCCTGACCCGCGACCGCGCGGTCTCGGACTTCTTCGACAGGTGCGCACCCCTGTGCGAGGACGCAACACGATTGTCCCGCTGGATCATCAAGGACCTCTTCCGCCTCCTCAAACAGGCCGGCTCGCACATGACGGACTGTCCTGTTGCGCCCGAGGACTTTTCCCGGCTGGTGAACATGGTTGTGCTATCCGAAGTCACAGAACAGGCGGCCAGGACGGTACTGGACGAGATGTTCCGCTCCGGCAAATCCCCCGACGCTCTGTTGGATGAAATGGATCTCAGGTCCATTCGCGACGACGAAACCCTGGAACAGGTGGTAAAAGAGGTCCTTACCGGGCACCCCGGCGTGGCGGACAAGGTCCGCGGGGGTCAAAGGGAGCCGCTCAACTTCCTGGTGGGCATGGTGATGAAGAAGACGTCGGGCCGCGCCGACGCTGCAATGGTCCGGGAGATTCTCGAAAGGGAGCTATCAGGTGAGCCGGGCCCGTGTCGGTGAAAAAATTATCCTTCTGGGTTTTCCCTCAACACCTTAACACCTGGACAGCCATCACCTACCCTTAATTGTCAACCTCTTATCTAAACCAGGTTGACATTACCTGCCTCTGGTGATACCAATCCCAAGTCGCACAACCGGCACGCCTGGCGGATCTGCGTTGATCCGCTCGCGGCGGCCGACATCCGGAGGGACCGTCAATGTCCACAGCGGAACGCATTCTCAGGCATCTCCGTTCGAATCCCGAGCCCTGGACATCGGGTCAACAGCTCAGCAGGGAGCTTGCCGTGTCCCGGTCCGCAGTTTGGAAGCACATTCGAGCACTGCGGCGGGAGGGCTACGAGATCGAGTCTTCCCCGCGAAAGGGCTACCGCCTGACCGCGATCTCTCCCAGGCTCCTGCCCGGGGAGATCAGGCAGGGTCTCACGGCCCGGGTCCTGGGCAGGCAGGAGATCGTTTTCTTTCTCGAGACCGACTCCACCAACACCCGGGCAAAGGCCCTGGCCACCTCCGGGGCCCCTGAGGGCACCCTGGTGATAGCCGAACGCCAGACAGGAGGCAGGGGGCGTAAGGGAAGGACGTGGTTCTCCCCTTCGGGCCAGGGGGTGTATCTCTCCTTGATCCTCCGTCCCCGCATTTCGCCGGTGCATGCCCCCAGGATAACCCTGATCGCGGGGATCGCAGCCGCGGAAATGCTCATGGACAACTTCCCAGGCCTGGATGTCCACATCAAGTGGCCCAACGACATCCTGGTGGGCCGGAAAAAGGTGGCCGGCATTCTCACTGAGATCGCCGGCGACATGGACGAGGTGGGATTCGTGGTGAGCGGCATGGGCCTTAACGTCAACGCCCGCCGTTTTCCCCAGGATATCAGGACCATCGCCACCTCCATCGCCCTGGAGACAGGCCGGCCCGCAGACCGCGCCCCGCTGGTACGCGGTTTTCTGGAAGCCTATGAGCAGTGGTACGACACCTTTCTCACGAGCGGCGCACACCCTGTCCTCGACAGGTGGAAATCGCTCTCCAGGACCCTGGGAAACCGGGTCGTGGTGGATGGGCCCGGAGGAAGAATCAAGGGCATTGCAAGGGACATGGACCAGGACGGCAGCCTCCTGGTGCAGGACGATCAAGGGACCGTTCACCCGGTCTTTTCCGGTGATGTGGAGGAGTCATGAACCAGGACCTCCACAATCGATCGGCCAGTTCAGTCCGGGGAATGGTATATGCGGCCATGTTCGGCGCGGCCACTGCGGCCGGCGCCTACCTGATCATCCCGCTCCCTCCCGTTCCGGTCACCTTGCAGACATTCTTCATGGCCCTGGCCGCTATTCTCCTGGGAGCGCGGCTTGGCGCCATGAGCCAGGCGGTGTACATCCTCCTGGGGATCATAGGCCTTCCGGTATTTGCCGGCGGAAAGGCCGGCCTCGGCGTCCTGCTGGGGCCCACCGGTGGATACCTGCTCGGGTTTGTAGCAGGGGCATGGCTGACCGGCCGGATCGTTCAGGCGGGCGGCCGTGCCGGGCCCTTCCGCATAGCCCTGGCTGTTATTGCGGGTTACGGCCTGGTCTACGCACTGGGCGTTTCAGGGCTTTGCCTCATAGCCAGGCTCTCGTTGTTCAAGGCCTTGTCCGTGGGCGTTGTTCCCTTCCTGGCCGGGGACGCGCTCAAGATTACAGGCGTCACACTGCTTGCTGTAAAGCTTCAGGATCGCATCCGCATCTGATCCGGGGCCGGAGATCAAGGGAATGATCCAGATCCGTGACCTCTCATACGGTTTCGATGGAAACAAACAGGCTGTGCTCAACAGCATCAGCCTGGACATCCCGGACGGGGCCCGGATAGCCGTAGTGGGCCCGAACGGCTCGGGCAAGACCACATTTCTTCGACACCTGAACGGCCTGCTCCTGCCCTCCAAGGGGGAAGTCCTGGTGGACGGCCTGAGCACACAGGATCCACGGGCCCTCCCGGCCGTCAGGCAGAGGGTGGGGATGGTGTTCCAGAACCCGGACACCCAGATCGTTGGAATGACCGTGGAGGAAGACGTGGCCTTCGGTCCGGGCAACCTGAATCTGCCTTCAGACGAAATAGCCGATCGGGTGCATGAATCCCTCGAGTCCGTTGGCCTCGCCGGATTCGAAGAACGGGTCCCCCACGAGCTCTCCAGCGGGGAGAAACAGCTCGTGGCCGTTGCCGGCGTGCTCGCAATGCACCCCCGGCACATCCTCCTGGACGAACCCACTGCATACCTTGATCCGGCGGGCCGCAGGCGCGTCATGGAAGTGATCGGGGCCCTCCACGGCTCCGGATTGACCGTAATTCACGTGACCCACGACATGGACGAGATTGTCGACGTTGACCGGGTCCTGGTCATGGAGCGGGGAGCGCCGATCCGAATGACTTCCCCTGCGGATCTCTTCCGGGAACCTGAGGAACTGCGCCGCCTGGGCCTGGATGTCCCGGTGGTGGCCAGGCTCATGACGCGCCTTTACGAGTCAGGGATCGGTGTTCGCCCTGATATCTTAACCATGGACGAGGCGGTGGAGGAGTTGACTCAAAGGTTATTGCAGTGAAAAACTCGTCGTACCATGGTCAATGGCTGTTGAGCTGGGGAAAAAAGGTTATGTGATTAATGTCTTACTCCTGAAAAGCTGTTACAAAAAACCAGAAGTGTTGATGTTGGGATAATCCAAATCGAAATCGAAATCGAAATCGGGATCGGGATCGCAATCGAAAGAGAATAAAATGATACTTGGACACGAAAAGCTTGATGTCTACCGCTGTGTGAAGGAAGACTCCGGGGTCCATCGATTGGAGGAAATCGATTTCGATCCCGATAGCGATTTCGATCCCGAAGAAACCAAACTGGACGCTCATTCTTTGCGCCAGTGCTCC
>JAWLEX010000020.1:0-37636 GCA_041685835.1 Desulfatiglandales bacterium | reverse complement strand
AGCTTCAGGCCGGCGAACAGGGCCATGGAGGCAATGCAGTCAGTGGCCGAGTCAATGGCGCTGGCCGCCACAGCGAGGCTCCCCGAGGTCAGGGCCAGAGCGCCCTTCATGCCGGCCAGGCCCAGGTTCAGAAGGAAGGCCAGGATGGCCACGCGATGAATATATCGGTTGTCCCCTTCCGGATCGGTCCCGCTGCCGGCTGTCGGCCGATCGGCAGGAGGTTCATTGTCCCTTGGGTCCATACGGTGTCTCCTTTTTCACAGACAGCCCGGCTGACCGGGTCTAGATCATGCCCAGCAGGATCACGAAGACGATCCCCGCAAGAAGGGAGAAGATGGTCTTGTGGTCGGACCCGGCGCAGGAGCTGGGGATGATCTCGTCCGTGGTGATATAGATCATGAGCCCGGCCGTAGCCCCCACGATCACGCCTATGACCTCATTCGGTATGGCGGTGAAGAGATACCGGGCCGAGACATAGCCGGCCAGAATGGGAAGGGCCGTGGACGAGGACACAAGGAACGCCTTTGAGCGGGACCCGGAGGTGAGGAAGTATGGCGCCGAGGTGCAGATCCCTTCGGGGATGCCGTGAATGGAGATGGCGAGGGCTATGACCAGCGAGACCTTGATGTCAGTGACCTCCCCCACCGCTATGGCCATGCCTTCAGGGAAGTTGTGAAGGAAGATGCCGAGGATGAGGTAGACTGAGGTGCGCTCCAGGTTGCATCCTTGTTCCTGGGCGCATAGGCGCGGGTGAATGTGAGGGATGATACGGTCCAGGCCGTACATGGCCAGGGCTCCGAGCACGAGGCCCAGGACGCACAAAGGTACGGAGGACAGGTGAATGCTCTCCGGAATCAGTTCCAGAAAGGAGATGCCCAGCATGACCCCGGCGGCAAAGCAGAGCATGTTGCAGATGTAGCTGAATGTGGGCTGCCGGATCACGCCGATGGCGGACCCGATGACCGGACCTAGGATGGAAATTATCACGATGAAGACAATTGGATCCATGGGTGAAGGGCTCGACAGAAGCAGGTATGCCATGTTCTATTGCACAACCCGGTCGCTCAAGTCCAGGGAAATTGCATGAAAAGCCGGGAGGAAACACCGTATCTCTCGTTTCTTGATCCTTTGGGGCGGGATCGATTAGTGCCTTACCCCTGAAAAGCTGTCAGAAAAAACAAGAAGTGTTGATGTTGAGATAATCCAAATCGAAATCGGGATCGGGATCGCAATCGACAGAGAATAAAATTATACTTGGACACGAAAAGCTTGCTCTCTTCCGCTGTGTTAAGGAAGGCTCCGGGGGCCATGGATTGGAAGAAATCGATTTCGATCCCGATAGCGATTTCGATCCCGAAGAAACCAAACTGGACGCTCATTCTTCGCGCCAGTGCTCCTTGACTTTGGGTTGCGGGCAAGGGCCCGCTTTAGATTGGATTGATCGTTACGGCGCTGTAAGGTTTGAGCCTTTCCGCGCCGGCATGTCTCATTCCCCGATGAGTGGATGTAACCTTTGTCGGCACCAACCGAGGAAAGGAGGGGTCCCGTGCCCAGGATCGGAGTGCTGCTTTCCGGTTGCGGCGTGTTCGACGGAGCCGGGATCCATGAGGCGGTCTTGACCCTTCCGGCCCTGGATCGGGCCGGTGCGGAGATCGAGATTTCAAACTATCAATCCTTTTTTTATATCGCCCCCGGAACTCCAAGACGCTTGAGGTTCATACTTGGGTGAAGGGGGAAAGGCTGTAGGGGGCACTTCATGGACCGCTCGATTCACATCATGCCTTGCCTGGACATGCAAAACGGACGCGTTGTAAAGGGCGTCCACTTCGTGGACATCAAAGACGCCGGCGACCCTGTGGAATGCGCGCACGCCTATTGCGAAAAGGGTGCGGATGAGCTGGCCCTCCTGGACATCACGGCCACGGTGGAAGGCCGGGCCACCATGCTCGATGTGGTCAGGCGGGTCGCCGGGGTCACCACCGTTCCCTTTACCGTTGGAGGGGGGATCTCCGACGTGAGATCGGCCGAGGCCGTGCTCGCTGCAGGGGCTGACAGGGTCTCCACAAGCAGCGCAGCCTTTCGCAATCCCCGGGTGATCGAGGACATGGTTAAGGCGCTCGGCCCGGACAGGGTGACCGTGGCCATTGACGTGGACCGGAACGAGGCCATGCCCTCGGGCTATGAGGTATTCATCGACGGGGGACGCACCGCCACAGGCGCGGACGCGATTGAATGGGCACGGCGCGTGGACGGCTTTGGCGTCCCGGTGATTCTGCCCACAAGCAAGGCCGGAGACGGAGCCCGGACCGGATATGACCTGCCAATGATCCGGGCCGTCAAGGCCGCGGTCTCGGCCGATGTGGTGGCCTCGGGTGGTGCGGGTAAACTGGAGCATTTCCACGAGGCCGTGCAGGCCGGGGCCACGATACTGCTTGCCGCCTCCATGTTCCACTTCGGGATTGTCGGGATCGGAGAGTTGAAAGACTACCTTAGCGCCAAGGGGGTGAAGATCCGCAGGGCCGTCTGATGAATAATTACGCCCCCCTCTCGACTCTACTGCCGAATTCCACCGAACGGCCTGAGGGCATGGACGGTCCCAGGCGTGGTGTTAGCCGTCACCGGGCGGTTCGAAACCCGGATCGTCGGGCCCCTGACCTTGTGCCTGGATCCCCCATCGTTCCAGGAGAGAGCCTTCGAGCCGGTAAAGATCCACCAGGGCCTTCAGTACCGTCACCACGGCTTGAATCTCCTGGATCCGGCTGCGCAAAAGGTCTCTCTGGGCCTGGGCCACGAGGAAACTGGTGGACCGGCCGACGCGAAACTTCTCCGTCTCGATTCTTGCCTTCTCCTCCTCGAGCTTGCGGGTGGCCCTGGTTGCGTTTATCTGCTGCAGCGCAGTGTCGAGCTTGATGTGGGCCGTTCTCACGTCGAGGGCCACGAGCTGGGCCAGGTTGTCCAGGGCTTCCCTGGCCTGCAGGTTTGTGAGGGCGGCCCTCTCGTGCCGTGCCTTCCTGTCCCGGTTGCGGACCGGGAACTCGAATCTCAGTCCCGCAGCTGCATCGTAATGGTCGCCGGAAAGCTCATTCACAGAGCGGCCGAATGATTCCGCGTAACCGGTCTTTCCCAGTGAGATGAAGAGGTCCATGCGGGGCAGCAGTCCATTGCGGGTCTTGACGACCTCCAGCTCCTCCAGCCGCGCGGCCAGTCGTGCCTGATTGAGGTCGGGCCGCATGCGCAGGGCCAATTCCTCATGAGACACGACGTCATCCAGTTCGATATCGGGGACGATGGGGTCGTCTTTAAACACCAGCTCTCTCGATCGAAGCCCCGTTTCCGGTGGATTGATCAGCCGAAGTAATCGCAGCTTGGCCAGGGCCGTCTCATTGCGGGCGTCGATGAGTTCCTGCCGGCGCAGGGCCAGCTCGGCCTGGGCCGCCACCAGTTCGGTCTCGGGCAGCCGCCCCACCCGGACGATCTCCCTGGTCTCATCAAGCTGCCGCCGGGCCAGGTTGACGGAGTCCTCGAAGATCCGGAGCTGTCGCTGCGCCAGCACGCAGTTCCAGTAGGCCTCCTCGGTGTGGGCCGCAAGTGATTCCGAGAGACCCCGGAATTCGTAGTGGGAGACCCTGGTGCTGAGTTCCGCCTGTCGAAGGGCGGCGAGGTTGATCTCCCTCCCTCTTCCGCGCAGGAGGGCCTGGGTGAGGCTGAGGCCGGCTCGGGTCGAGTAGCGCGGGTCAAAGCGGTTTGACCACATCCTGTTTGCCGTTAGACCTATTCGTACTTCCGTACCTGTTGCAAAGAACTGCGAAGCCCCCACATCGATCCCGGCCTGATCGGTCTTGGCATCCTGGGAGGGGGTCGTTTCCATGGGAGCCTTTTCCTCGGACCAGGTGCCCTCGGCGTCTATAACCGGATCGAACACGGCCCGCTCCTGGTCCTCGAAGGTCCTTTGGATTTGGGGAGTCAGTCTGTCCACGCGAAGTCCCTTGTTGTTTTCAAGGGCCATGAGCACGGCCTCCTCAACAGTGACATGGAGAGGTTCGACCGATCCGGAACCGTCTTCTTGAGAAGGCCGCTCACTTCCGTAACTCCCCTCTGACGGTGTGCAGGGATTCGTGAGGAACAGCACCAGAATGAGGACCGTAGATATCCAGGCGGCGCGTAAAGCGGTCAAAGTTACTCCCCCCTTTCTTCCCGGCTCGTGTGAAGGCCGTCAGCGTTTGCCTTCTCTTTTTTAAGGGCGCCTCGTTCAAACAGCAAGTACACCGTGGGGACGAAGACCAGGGTGATCAAGGTAGAGCTCAAAAGGCCCCCGATCACGGCCCGCGCCATGGGGGCCTGGGCCTCCCCACCCTCGCCCAGGCCCAGGGCCAGGGGAATCAGGGCGAGTATGGTCGTGGTTGCAGTCATAAGGATGGGACGCAGCCTGCGCCGTCCCGCCTCCTCGATGGCCTCCATAATGCCCATACCGTCTCGACGGCGGAGCAGGTTGGTGTAGTCAACCAGCAGGATGGCGTTGTTCACCACGATGCCCCCCAGCATTATGCATCCGATATAAGACTGCACGTTGAAGGTCGTGTTGGTCAGTAGAAGCATCAGGACAATACCTATGATCGCGAGGGGCACGGAGAACATGACCACGAACGGATCCCTGAGGGACTCGTAGAGGGCGGCCATCACCATGTATACCAGCATAAGGGCCAGGACGAATCCCACAAGGAGCTCGCGGAAGGCCTTTTGCTGTTCTTCGTAGTCCCCGCCCAAGACTATGCTGAAGTCCCTTGGCACGGGAATTTTCCGTAGACTCTGCTGGACGTCGGCGATAACCGACCCCATGTCCCGTCCCGTATAGTTGGCCGAGACGCTCACCACGCGGTCCTGGTCTTTTCGTTCGATCAGAACGGGACCGCTCCAAGGCTTGACATCGACCACGTTTCGGAGGACCACTGGTTCTCCGTCCCGGTTGATCAGGGTCAGGTCCAGAAGTTCCGACAGGTTAAGGCGTTCCGCATCGGCTATCTTGACGAGGATCCGGTACTCGTTACCGCCTTCCCGGAAGTCGCCTGCCCGGGTGCCCGAAAGCACGGTCCGGAGCATGCCGGCGATCTCGGAGATCGTGAGCTTCATGTCCGCGGCCCTGTGGCGGTCCACGACTATCAGTTCCTCAGGGCTGCCGGTCTCCCTGCTCACCCGGGCGTCCGTCACGCCCTCGACATTCAGCAGGATCTCCTTGACGCGCATGGCCAGTGCGTCCGCCGCCTCCAGGTCGTGCCCTCGGATGTCGACCTCGATCCGGTCGGAATCCGTCTGACCCATCCGCAGTATGAACAGCCCCTGCCCGGCACGCGTCCGAATGGTGGTACCGGGGATGCCTCCCAGCTTTCGGCGCAGGTCGTTGGCAATATCCTCGCTGGACCGATCGCGTTCGGAGAGCGGGACCAGGGCTATTCGAGTTTGCCCGGCATGTGAGGTGCGCCCTCTCCAGAATGAACCCCCGATAAAGGTCACCATGTTCTTCATCTCGGGGACCTCGCGTTGCACCACGGCCTCGATTGAAAGAAACTGCTTGTCCGTCACGCCCAGGCGGGTGCCGACATCCATTTCGGCGTTGATTCTCACCTCACCCTCGTCAGTGCTCGGCATGAACTCGACGCCCACGAAGGGGATGAGCGCCAGGCTCCCGGCAAGGCAAAGGACTGAACCACTCACCACAAGCCACCGGTGGTTCAGCGCGAAGTGCAGTATCCGCCGGTAGTTTTCCTCCAGGGCCGTGAAGGCTCCTCCCGTTGCCTCGAGCATGCGGCGAGGGGCAGAAGTTTCCGTTTCCGCCCTTCGCCTTCGAGGCCGAAGCAGTCTGGCCGAGAGCATGGGCACAAGGGTGAGGGCCGCGGCCAGGGAGCAAAGGAGGGACAGGCCGACCACGTAGGAGAGCTGCTTGAACATGACCCCGGACATTCCACGCATGAAGACCAGGGGGATGAATACCGCCAGGGTCGTTATTGTGCTGGCGATAATGGCCGGGGTGACCTCTTCGGCCCCTTTTACCGCAACGTCCTGGAGGTCGCCGGACTTCCGCAGGCGGAAGATGTTCTCGAGGACCACTATGGCGTTGTCCACAAGCATGCCTACTCCCAGGGCCAGGCCACCCAGGGTCATCAGGTTCAGGGTAAAACCGCCGAAATACATGAGCGCAAAAGTGGCAATCACCGAGATCGGGATGCTCACGGCCACGACGGCGGTGCTTCGGACGTTTCTGAGGAAAAACAGGAGTACGAGCACAGCCAGGAGCCCTCCATAGAAGAGGGAGGAGCCCACGTTGGAAATGGAGCGCTCGATGTAGTCGGACGTGTCGATGATTGGCACGATACGGATATACGGGAGGTCCTGGTTTATGCGCTCCAGCTCGCGGAGTACCCCCCGGGCCACCGAGACAGTGTTTGTCCCGGACTGCTTGTAGACGGCCAGGCGAATGCCGGGCCGGCCGTCCACCCTTACGATGCGGGTGATCCGCTCCCAGGCGTCCTCGACATCCGCTATCTCCCGGAGTAGAATGGACCCGCCGTCCCGCACGGCGATCACCGTGTCGCGCAGATCATTGAGGCTGGTAAACTCCCCCGGGGTCCGCACCATGAGTTCCATGCTGCCTCGCTCCATCGGGCCGGCCGGTATGTTTACGTTCTCGGCCCTGATGGTAGCCAGTATCTGGTCCAGGGGCAGGGCCAGGGCCTTGATCTTGTCGGCACGGAGGTTGACATGGATCTCCCGGTCCAGTCCCCCGAAGATGTCCATGGAGGCCACGCCCGGGATTCTTTCGATGCGGTACTTGACCTGTTCATCCATGATCTGCCGCATCTCTATGGGGTCCAGGTTGCTGGAGGCCCCGAGGATCAGGATGGGAAAGCTGGCCAGATCGAACTTGCGCAGGACGGGCCGGTCCACGTCTTCCGGAAGGCGGGACATGACCCGGTCCAGGCGGTCGCGCACGTCATTGGCCGCAGCATCCAGGTCGGTCCCCCAGCTGAAGTTGACACGGACCTGGCTGGTCCCCTCCGACGAGATGGAGGTGACCTCTTCCACGCCCGGTATGGCGGTCAAGGCCTCTTCAATGGGGCGCGTGACAAGTTCTTCCATCTCTTCCGGGCTGGCGTTTTCATACTGCGATATGATGCTCAGGGTGGGGTATGTTATGTCCGGCATGAGGTCGATGGGAAGCCGGCTGAGAGAGACCACGCCCAGGAGCACTACGATTAGGACGGTCATAATCGTGAAAACGGGCCGGCGTATGGACAGGCGGGAGATTATCATGATTCGGACCCGGCAGGCGTTTCGACCCGTGTTGCAGGCTTTTCACCCTCGCGGTCCCCGTCAGCCGGGAGGAGGACCAAAGAGCCGTCCTCCAGCAGGTGCTGCCCAAGGGTGACGACCGGCTCTGTAAGTTCCGGCTCAACGATCTCGGCAGTGTCACTCTGTATGATTCCGGTTTTGACAGGTATGAAGCGGGCCTTCATCTCACCCGTGTCCACGGTGAAAACACCGCGAACGCCTTCTTCCCGGCGGACCAGGGCGGACTCCGGGATCAGCATCGCATTTTCGTGACGATCGAATTCGATTTCCGCTCGGATGAACATGCCGGGCTTGAGCCGTGCATCGGGGTTGGGGACCTCTATTTCGACCCTGGCCTGGCGCGAGGTCTCCTTCAGCAACGGGGCCAGGCGGACTATCCTCCCGGTAAACCGCTCTTCCGGAAAGGCCTCGGCCGCGATCGACGCGACCTGGCCCGGCTTTATCTTGGGGTAGTCCTTTTCGATGACGTGGACTACGGCGATCAGGGACCCTATGTCCAGGACGGATATGATGGGGTTGTTCGGCGCCAAGAGAGCGCCCTCGTCCACGAATCGCTCTCCCACGACCCACAAAGCTCCGCTCCCGTTACCGCCCGCATGGATTCTGGTGTAGGAAAGGCGCACTTGGGCGGCCTCCAGCAAGGCCTTTTTCTGGGTCACCTGGGCCAGTGCCACCTGGTGCTTGGCTTGCCGGGCCTTGAACTCGGCATCGGCCCCGTCCAGTTCCGATTCGGAAGCGATTTTCTGTCTTCGTAGCTCTCTTACCCGTTCCAGCTCCCGGCCGGCGATTTCGAGCGCACTCCGGCTCTCTTCCAGCTGGGCTCGGGCCACCTGCAGTTCGGCCCGGGCCTGGTCCACCTGCTGGGCATACTCCCCCTGGTCCAGGACCGCCACCAGCTTTCCCGGTTCGATGCGGTCTCCCACGTGCACGGGGAGTTTCTCCAGGCGGCCGCTGATCTTGGGCGCAACCACGAAGCGGCTCCTGGGATGAAGAGTGCCGGTGAACACGCCCACGTCGCGTATCGTGCCCGTGCTTGCAGTCTGGATTTCCACGGCCACCGCCGGTCTTTCTCGAACAGGTCCCTCGCCTGATCCAGGAGAGGTCACCTTGGTGTAGACCTGCCAGCCGAGCAGGCCGAGCAGGGCCAGGAAAACCGACATAATGATGGATTTTTTCATGAACGACGCCTCATGTTGAAGTTCAATCGGCTCCTGCAGTTACACATACACCCGATTCATCCGAAGCTCATGACGGGATCGCCTAAGCGCGCGAGGTCGGGGTTCACACCCAGGCCGGCACCGTTTGGGACCTGGAGAAGACCGTCCCGAATCTCCGGACCGTGTTCCGGGTCGTAGTGCCTGTCAATGTAAGGATCCGCGATCCAGACCCCCTCGAGGAGGCCCGGTTTCACTGTGGCTCCGAGATGGATGCAGGCTGCGGCGATGATGTCCCCGCCCCAAGAGTCGTCGCAGGTCATTGGAAGGCCTGACTCCCGGCAGATGTCCCTAATGGTGCGCATGGCCGTGATGCCGCCCACGCGGGTGACCTTCAGCCCAAACCCGTCCGCCGCGTCATCCCGGATAATTCTGAGCACGGCCCGGATGTCCTCGGCGGATTCGTCCAGAAAGAGCGGATGGGCCAGTCCGGGCCGAAGGGACAGGTTCTCTTCGTAGCTGGAGCAAGGCTGCTCCAGAACCAGAGGAATATCCCTGCATTGAAGGGAGACCAGCCTGGCGTCCCTGGAGGCCCAGCTCCGGTTTGCGTCCACGACCAGGGAGACACCCGGGGAAAGCGCTTCGGACACCAGCCGAATGGCCTCAATGTCCTCCTGGAGCGTCCGCCCCCCGACCTTGAGTTGGATCCGCCGAAACCCCTCCGCCTCCTTTTCACGTGCCGTTCTCACCGCCTCGTCCGGGGGGAGCACGCCGATAGAGTAATAGGAAGGTACGCTCTCCCGGAAGGGACCGCCGAGAAGATCGCACACGCGCACACCGAGGGCCTTGCCAAGGATGTCCCAAAGCGCGATATCCAGGGCGGCCTTGGCGTATCGGGACCCGTTAAGCGCGGCTTCCATGGCCTCCCGTGCCTGCTCTAAATGAAGCGGATTCAGCCCGATCAGGAGCGGGGCGATCTCCTGGAGGGCCGCTCTCGCCCCTAAAGCATGCTGGGGTTGGTACACGGGTCCCAGGGGGCAGGTCTCGCCGAATCCCGGAAGGCCTGAGTCTGTAAGGATCCGCACGATGGTCGTGTCGAGGGTGGAAAGCGTGGTGCCGGAAACCCGAAAGGCGCCGCCGGCCACAGGCAGATCACGCCGGTATACGTGGATCTCGGTGATACGCATGACATCCTCCGGTTTCGCGTGCCCACCAAGAATAGCACGCCTGCTTTCCTCTCTCCATATCGAAATTTTTTCTTGACAAGCGCCATTTTAAAAGGTACTTAATTTTTTAACGTATGTCTAATTTTTGCCGGTCGGCCCGTAAGGAGAAGCGCGTGCAGGAAAACGAAGCCATCGGCCGCTCGCTGAACGAGTGGCGCACCCAGAAAGGCCTCACGCTGCAGCAATTGGCGGACGAGGTAGGGGTTTCAGCAGCCTTCATCTCCCAAGTCGAGAACGGCAAGGCCTCCCCTTCAATTGCTAACCTGAGGATCCTGGCCAGGGCCCTGGGACACCGCGTGGTGGACTTTTTCATTGACGAGCTGATCGACGATCCCATGGTACTGCCTGAGGATACGTGGACGGACGTGGACATGCCGGGCTGGGACGCCACTATTCGGCAGATGGTGCGGATCGCCGGCAACAAGCAGATGCAGCCCTTTTACACGGTGATCGAGCCCGGCCGTGGGAGCCCCGACCTCTATGCACATCCGGGTGAGGAGTTCGGCGTGGTACTTTCAGGTGAGATGACTCTGACCGTGGGGGAAAAGGTGTACAGGGTAAAGGCCCTGTCTTCGTTCTATTACTCCTGCCTGCTGCCCCATTCCTGGGTGAACGATGGCAGGGAGGACTGTGTAGTGGTCTGGGTGGTCAGCCCGCCTTCCTGGTAATACCACTGCAGCCCATGGCTTGAAGACGGGCATTGGTAAAAAGGGCATTTCTGGATGGGAAGGTGCCGGCGCCGGACAACCGTTGTCCGGATGGGCACGAGTCAGGAGGCGCGGAAAAGGCATGGCTGTAAAAGACATTTATCAGGCGGTTCTTCGCTTTGACAGGAAGGGGATGGCCACCCTGATCCAGAAAGAGCTGGATTCGGGTACAGACATCACGTCTCTTCTGAACGACGGGCTCATCGCCGCCCTCGACGAGGTGGGCGAACGTTTCAGCCGGGGTGAGCTCTTCATCCCCGAGATGCTTCAGGCGGCCCAGACCGCCCAGGAAGGGCTTGACGTTCTCAAGCCTCTCCTGACGGAGACAAACTCCAGGTCAGCCGGGATCGTCGTCATCGGCACGGTCAAGGGTGACCTGCACGACATCGGCAAGAGCCTGGTCAAGATGATGCTGAAAGGGGCCGGCTTCCAGGTCGTGGACCTGGGGGTGGACGTCCCGCTCGAGACGTTCGTCCAGGCCGTAGACGAGAATCGGGCGGACATCCTAGCCCTCTCCGCCCTGCTCACGACTACCATGCCGGCCATGGCCGATGCGGTGGCCCGCTTCCGGGAAAACGGGAACCCGGTCAAGATCATGGTGGGCGGGGCTCCTGTGACCGACGCGTTCGCCGAGAAGATCGGCGCGGACGGCTATGCCGGGGACGCATCCCAGGCCGTGTCGCTGGCCCGCCGGCTCATGGCGGGTTGAGGGGTCGTTCCATGATCATCGTCGGAGAGCTCATAAACGCCTCCCGCAAGCCTGTGGCCGCGGCCCTGGAGGCCGGGGATCGCAAAGCCGTCGCGCGCCTGGCCGAGGAGCAGGTCTCAGCTGGTGCCGATTACGTAGACGTCAATGCCGGCCTCTATGAGGACAGGGAGGCTGAACTCCTGTGCTGGCTGGTGAAGACCGTGCAGTCTACCGTTCAGGCCCCCTGCAGCCTGGACAGCCCGAGCCCCGGTGCGATCGAGGCCGCCCTGGCCGTTCACCGGGGTACCCCTATGATCAACTCCATCTCCCTGGAGAAAGACCGCTGGGACCGACTACTGCCGATTCTCAGGGGGACCGGCCTCCAAGTCGTGGCGCTCTGCATGTCCGACGATGGTATGCCTGAGACCTGCGATCAACGCCTGACCATTGCCGAGCGGCTGATCCAAGGGCTCACCGGCGCAGGGGTTCCTCTGGAGAACATCTATCTCGATCCCCTTGTGCAGCCGGTCTCCACGAACACGAATTATGGCATCGAGTTCCTGGAGGCCGTGGATCGAATCATGAAGAACTGGCCCGGGGTCCACACCCTGTGCGGCATGTCCAACATTTCCTTCGGGTTGCCCGATAGAAGACGTATCAATGAGGCCTTTCTCGTCATGGCCGTTTCCCGGGGCCTGGACGGGGCCATTCTCAACCCCCTGGACCGGAGAATGATGGGCGGCCTGGCAACCGCCGAGATGCTCGCCGGCAGGGACGATTTCTGCGCTCGATATCTCGAGGCTTACCGGGGGGGACTGCTGGCGGACTCCTGATCGGTCTGGCGATGAGAGACGGCTTATGTGCAAGGAGGAGAGCACCATGCAGAAACTTTTCATACCGGAAACCGCCGATGGGACCGCGGATGCCGTGGTGATCGGCGGAGGCGTGGTGGGCGCGGCCACTGCCTGCTGGCTCTCCAGGGCCGGCCTGGACGTGGTGGTCCTGGAAGCTCGTGACGGCCTGGGCACGCTTACATCGGGCGCTTCGGCCGAGTGCTTTCGCGCCCAGTTCACCGAGCCGGCCATGGCGAGCCTGGCCCTGGAGAGCATTGACTTTTTCGAGCATTTTGCCGAGCGCATGGACCTGCCCGGCTATGACCTTCCCCTTCACCAGCAGGGATACCTGTTCATCACGGACGACAAGACCATGTTGCCCGACCTGGAGGCCGCGGTGCGCGAGCACCACCGCCTGGGCGTGGGCGATTCGGAATTTCTCTCCGGCAGAGAACTGCATGTGCGGTTTCCGTTCCTGTCCCCGTCCACGGCAGGGGCCAATTTTCGTCAATCCGACGGCTGGTTGTCGGTCCATGAGCTGATCCAGGGATATGCCAGGGCGTCCAGGGCACGGTTCTTCCTCAAGACCCGGGTCCTGGACATCTTGACGGACAGCCGGGGGGTCCGGGCGGTGACGACTGACCGGGGGACCCTGCACACACGGACCGTGGTGAATGCGGCCGGGCCTTTTGCCGGAGTTATCGGCCGTATGGTGGGCGTGGATCTGCCCCTGGAGCCGGTCCGCAGGCAGAAAGTCTTTGTCACGACGAATTCCGTGCCCGGTGAGGCCCCGTTTACTGTGGACCTGGTGAACGGCTCCTACTGGCGGCCGGAGACCGGCGGGGCCCTGGTTGGATGGGTGGACCCGGACGAGCCGGTTTCCGAGCCCATGGAGAACCCCCTGGGGGACTGGGACTTCCCGGCCATGGCCCTGGACAGGGTGAGCCGCTTGAGTCCCTTCTGGTCTGGCATAATCGAAGGCCTGAAAAAGACCGACCTCTCCCTTTCCGCAGGACAGTACGTGTACACACCGGATGAACAGCCCCTGATCGGACCGGTTCCCGAGGTGCCCGGCTTCCATGTGAACTGCGGGTACTGGATGGGCATAATGGTCTCTCCGGCCGTGGGCAGGCTCTGCGCCGACCTGATCACCGGCGCAAGGGACAACAAAGACAACCCGTTGCGGCTCAGCCGTTATGAAGAAGGAGTCGCGGTGCAGGGGAGCAGTTTCCTGAGCGGACACTGAGAATTGATGGAGTTGGAAAAAGCCCGGAACCAAGCCATATGCACCTGTAATTCCAGAGTATTATAACCTTACCATCGGTGGTTGAGCGGTTTCTTGCGAGACCGTCGGAATTGAGAAGGCTATGAACGACCAGGATTGTGAAAACATCAACGAAGACACCGAAGCGCCGGACTCCTCATCCTCCCCTGAAGAAGGGGCCCGGGAAATCGAGGCCGCCCGGCCGCCCGAGCTTCGCATCCGACCGCGACAGCGGGTCCTGAGCGACGGCCAGATCCTGCGCATACACGAGGCCTCCCTCGAACTCATGGGGCGGACCGGGATCCAGGTCAACCATCAAGGGGCGCGGGAGATCCTTCAGGGCCACGGGTGTTCCGTGGACGGGCTGCGGGTCCGGATTCCAGCCCGGGTCGTTGAAAAGGCCCTGGAAACGGTGGCGGACCGGGTCGTGTTCTACAATCGGGAGGGCGAAAAGGCGGTGGACCTCATGGAGGACCAGACCTGGTACGGCCCCACCTTGGACGCCTATGACTACCTGGACCCGGGAGACGGGACTCGAAGGCCGTTCACCATTGACGACTGCCGGGTGACCGCCGGTCTGGCCGACGTTCTTCCCAATTTCACCTGGACCATGACCATCGGTGTGGCCTCCGACGCGCCGCCGGCCACGGCCGACCGCATCGTGGCCCGCCAGGCCCTCACCTGCTGTGAAAAGCCCCTGCTCTTCTGCTGCGACAATCTGCAGGCTGCCAGGGACATTGTGGAGATGGCTTCGGCTATCGTGGGCGGCGAGGAGCGGCTCCTGGAAAAGCCCCTGGTTGTCCTGTTCAACTGCCCCATCTCACCCCTGGTCTACGAGACCCCGCTGGTGGACCGCCTGATCTACGCAGCGGAAAAGGGCCTGCCGCAGGTCTGCTACTCCGGCCCCCAGGCCGGGGCGACTTCCCCCGCCACCCTGGCCGGGACCGTGGTCCAGGGCAGTGTGGAGTCGCTATTCGGGCTGGTCCTGAGCCAGCTTGTCCGGCCCGGGGCCCCTTTTGTCTACGGGGCCTTTGCCACTATCATGGACATGAGTACGAGCGTCTTTTCCTACGGGGCCCCGGAGATGAACGTCATGGCCTCGGCCATGGCCCAGATGGCGCATTTCTACCGCATTCCGTTCCTGGGCATGTCCGGGTGCTCGGACGCGAAGCTGCCCGATTCCCAGGCCGCCACAGAGGCGACCTTCTCCTGCCTATGCTCGGCCCTGAGCGGAGCCAACATGGTCCACGACAATGGCTGGCTGGACCATGCCACCCTGATCTCCCCCGAGTACATGGTGCTCGTCAACGAGATCATCGAGATGGTCTACGGGTACATGGGGGGTATCGGCGTGGACGAGGACCGCCTGGCCGTGGATGTCATGGACGGGATCGGCCCGGGAGGCAACTTCCTCATGGAGGACCACACCATGAAATACTTCCGGGAGATCTGGTACTCCAAGCTCTTCGACCGTTCGACCATGAATCAATGGCGCGCCAGGGGCAAACCCGAGTTTCACGAACGGCTCCATGAACAGACCGATAAGCTGATGCAGCACGAACCCAAACCCCTGCCTCCCGGCGCTCTAAGGGAGATCGATCGCATGGCCGCGCATTGGGAATAGGCGACAGCGAGGCCGTGGTTTTCCGAGCAGGCGGCAGGACAAAAATAACGAGCGCGGAGGGCATGACCCGGCTTGCGCATTGTTTCCAATAGGAGAGGCATAATGCTGTTCATTACGCACAACGAACGTTGCTCCGGCTGTCGGGCCTGCCTTCTGGCCTGCAGCATAGCCAACTTCCGGGAGATCACCACTGCTAAGGCAGCCCTGCGAATAGAGGCCCGTTTCCCTGTGCCGGGGGTCTACAGCATTCATTTGTGCGATCAATGCGGGGCGTGTGCAGAGGCCTGCCCCGAGGAGGCCATTGTGTGGGAAGGGGACCGGTTGGTGCTTAAAGAGGAGGACTGCTCAGCTTGCGGCACCTGCATCGAGGTCTGTCCCAATGACGTGCTTCGGGCCAACCCTGACTCCGGTCAGCCGATTCTCTGCACGGGCTGTGGGGAGTGTGTGGCCATCTGCCCTCGGGACGCCATAGAAGCGGCACCTGAGCCCCGGAAGGAGGTGAGCGCATGAAAGGCTATGCCGGAACCATCCTGAGAATTGATCTGACCTCGGGCCGCATTGAGAAGCAACCCCTGCCGCAACAACTGGCGGACGCCTACATCGGCGGCCGCGGATTCGTGGCCCGGCTGTTGTGGGAGGAACTCCCGCCGGGGATAGACCCATTCGATCCGTCAAACCTCTTTATCGTGGCCACCGGTCCTCTTTCCGGCCACCTGCTGCCTGCGAGCGGTAAGACCCAGTTCGGATGCAAGTCCCCGGCCACCGGGGGATACTCCGATTCGAACATGGGCGGGCACTTCGGTCCCACGCTGAAGTATGCGGGATATGACGGAATGGTCCTCACGGGCGCGGCCCCTGAGCCGAGCCTGCTGGTGATCGATGACGATTCGGTGGAGGTGCGCCCGGCCGGGCGCCTCTGGGGTATGGGATCCCTCACCCTGGAGAAGCACCTAAAAGAGGATTTCGGAGAGGATTTCGAGGTCCTGACCATCGGGCCGGCCGGCGAGAACCTCGTCCGGTTGGCCTGCATCTCGCACGACTTCGGACGGCAGGCCGGCCGGACCGGGATAGGCGCCGTGCTCGGCAGCAAGAAGATCAAGGCCGTCCTGGTGCGCGGGACCGGTTCCCTCGAGGCCCATGACCTGCAGGGCCTGTTCGAGGCCGCCAAGAGAGCGTATGCCGCGGTTCGAGAAAAACCCGGTTTTCTGGGATGGACCCCGGAGGGAACGGCCGGTATCACGAACTGGGTCAACGAGGTGGGAGCGTTCCCCACGCGCAATTTCCAGACATCCTTTTGCGACCATTACGAGTCCATAAACGGAAAGGCCGTTATCGAGCGGCTCAAGGTCACGGACAAGGGCTGCTTCTGCTGCCCCACGCCCTGCGGCAAGTACGGCCACGCCAAGACCTCCCTGGGGCAGGTGGCGGTGGAGGGGCCGGAGTTCGAATCCATCGCCCTCCTGGGCGGGAACTGCGATCTTCAGACTATCGAGGATGTGGCCTACGCCAACTACGTCTGTGACGAACTTGGCCTGGACACCATTTCGGGCGGGGTGGTGGCCGCGTGGGCCATCGAGTGCTTCGAGCGCGGCATCCTTTCCCGTGAGGACATCGGCCGCGGGGTCCGGTTCGGGGATCTTGAGTCCGTGGTCTACCTGCTGGAACAAACCGCGCATCGAAAGGGCGTCGGCGAACTCCTGGCCGAGGGGTCCAAGCGGGCCGCCGAGGTCATCGGGCGGGGATCCCTGGATTTCGCCATCCAGGTGAAGGGGCTGGAGTGGTCCGGGTACGAGTGCCGTAATGCCCCGGGAATGATGCTCTCCTACATGACGGCCGATGTGGGCGCCCATCACAACCGGAGCTGGGTCCTGGGGCACGATGTGGTGGGTTCGGCCGCGAATGTGCACGATCTGATCACGGGCGGTGGTGAGGTCAAGGAGCTGCCCAAGGCGGTTGTGGGGGGGCAGTCAAAGAACGTGATAGCCTCTCAGCACCTGCGTCCGGCCTTTGACCTGCTGGGCATCTGCCGGCTCCAGTTCATGGAGCTGGGCTTCGAAGTGGAGCACTACGAGGAGCTTTTTCAGCTCTGCACGGGGAGGGCATTGCGTTGGGGGGACGTGCTCGAGACTTCGGAGCGGGTGTGGAACCTGACCCGGGCCGTCTCCGTCCGGGAGGTCCCCGGCTTCGGCCGGGCGAACGACTATCCCCCGGCCCGCCTCATGAACGATCCGGTCCCCAACGGCCCGAACAAAGGCCACTGTCTGAGCCGGGAAGAGATCGATCAACTGCTTGACGAGTACTACGACGCCAGGGGCTGGGACCGCCAGGGGCGGCCCACAGCCGAGACCCTGCGGCGACTGGGACTCGAGGATGTGGCGAGGGGCCTTCAAGGATGAGGGGGATTCAGGTCAAGCTCCATCTCACGCCCAACCTTCAAGACATGCTCGGGGACGTTTCCCCTCGCCTGGACCTGGTCGTCCCTGCCGGGACGACCGTCAGAGACGTCCTGCACAAGGCCGGCATTCCCCTGCCGGCCGTATACATGGTGATCCAGGGCCGGACCTGCATCCACCGGGACGACGCCCTGTCCAGTGATACGGAACTCACCCTCCTCGCCCCCGTAGCGGGAGGGTGAGCAGACAAGCCTCTTACAGCTATCGACATTAATTCTGACTGGTTCTGGAACGCCGGCGTCGAAGGATTGCCGGTATTGACCCGCATGAGGATATCGAGGGACTCTTGACATTCTTCGACCGGCCGAATATGATGAATCAAATATTTCGTAGTATAAATTTTCGAGAGCAAACCAGTATTCGGGGGAATCCATGGGAGGAATCAGGTGTGGCCCTGGATGCCCTGGGACACGGAATTGTTGCGGGCTTATTCCCGAGCGGCTTTACATGAAGGAAAACTACGAAGACGAGATTGCAGGGTCACTGAGGCGGATAGTTCGTTCCATCGAGATGTACAACCGGCGCTTGAGCGAACAAACCGGCCTTTCCGTGTCCCAGTATATGGCGCTTCGTGCGTTGAAGGATGCTGGATCATGCACGGCGGGAGAACTTGCCGATCGCGTGGGCATCAGTCGGGGGACCGCCACCGGCATCCTTGACCAACTCCAGTCCCAAAACCTGGTTTTGAGGCGTCGACGACCGAACGACCGGCGCAGGGTCTATGTTTCCCTGACCCGTCTCGGGCGCCGGCTGGCTTCAGAGCTTCAACCCCCGTTACAAGAACCCCTGGACAGGCTTCTGAAAGAGCTTCCCGATCAAGCGCGGTTCCAGACGGCGGAAGCCCTCAGTCGCGTGGCCCGGGTTTTTGAGTCGTGACCTTTCAGGGGGCTGGTATCGCGGTCCGCAAGGACCTATTACGATCTGTCCGGTGTGCTGATGTATAACGGCCTTTGGGCGGCTTGTTTTACCTTCATAAGGATGGCAGAATATGGCGACTATAGGCGTAGAGAATGTGTATAAGATTTTCGGTGAAGATCCGGAACGGGCCTTTCCGCTCATGGAGCAGGGGAAGCGCAAAGCAGAGATTCAGGCTGAAACCGGCCTGGTGATCGGCGTACAGGATGTCAGCTTTCGCATGGACTCAGGTACGCTCTTCGTGATTATGGGTCTCTCCGGAAGCGGCAAGTCGACGCTCCTTCGCTGCATAAACCGTCTGATTGATCCCACCAGGGGGGACGTCTACCTCGAGTTCGATGGGGAGCGGATCGACGTGACCAAGCTGGGCAAGCGCGAGCTCCGGGAGGTCCGGGAAAACAAAATCAGCATGATTTTTCAGCACTTCGCCCTGTTTCCCTTCCGGACCATCGTGGACAACGTGGCGTTTCCGCTGGAGATTCAGGGAGTGGACAAGGCGATCAGGCGGGAGAAGGCCCTGGAGATCCTGAAGCTCGTGGGACTGGACGCCTGGGCTGAATCCCATCCTCCCAAGCTGTCCGGCGGAATGCAGCAGCGGGTGGGACTGGCACGGGCCCTGGCTTCCGAGGCGGAGCTCCTGCTCATGGACGAGCCCTTCAGCGCACTCGACCCACTGATCCGCATGAACATGCAGGAAGAGCTCCTCAATCTCCGCGACAGGGTTCGCCGGACCATCCTCTTCATAAGCCACGACCTGGACGAGGCCCTCAAGCTGGGTGATCGAATCGCCATTATGGAGGCCGGAGAGATCGTGCAACTGGGGACCCCGGAAGACATCATCGTGAACCCCAAAACGGAATACGTGGCCAACTTCGTGGAGCACGCGGACGCCACGGGCGTGCTTACTGTGACCGCCGTGGCCAAGCAGGTCAAGGTGCAGAAGGAACCGCCTCATGGTCTGGGCATCAGCAAGATGGATCCCAAGCCGGCCGCCTTTGCCGAGGAAGCAGGACTCGTGATCTGCCTGGATACGGACGGAAAACCCATGGCCGCGTACCAGGACGGGCAGGGCATGGAGTTCAGGTACGTGACGGACGACCTCACCACGGTGGGCGACGAGACCGTGCTGCTGGCCACGCACAACACGACCCTGAAGGAGGTCATGCGCGCCCGCCTGTCCACATCGAAGAACCCGGTTATCGCGTTGGAGGAGAACGGGGCGCTGGACGGCATCATTACCGGGCAGGAGATCCTCCTCGGCGTGCTGGAGAAGGGGAGAAAGGAGGGCGAGGCATGAGGCGGAACCCGCAGGGAAAAGGGGTTTTTCAATGGAGTCGCCGGGCTGTGATGGTCGTATGCTGCCTGGTGGGCGTGTCTCTCGTGGGCGCAGCCCTGTGCGGGCCTGCTTCGGCCCAAGAACACGGCGTGAGCCTGTTCGACCAGATAGGGACTCAGGGCAGCCTGATTCCGGCGGAGGATTGGATCGATCAGGCCATCGACTGGATCGCGTTGACGTTCGCCGATTTTTTCGACACCATCCGGGCGATCATCAACAACATCAATCGAGGACTCCTGGCGGCCCTTATGTGGCTCCCGGTGTGGGGGATCGCCGCCTGGGGCAAGATGCTGGCCTTTCCGCTCCTTTCGATGCTGATCATACCGTATATGTGGTGGGTGGCCAACAAGTGGACCGGCCTCTATGGATTCTTGAGCCTGTGGCTCATCGCCAATCTGGGGCTCTGGGAAGCGACCATGGAGACCCTCTCCCTGACGCTGACCGCGGCCTTGCTCGCCCTGGCCCTGGGGATCCCCACGGGTATCCTCTCGGGCAAGTCGGACATTGTGGAGGCCGTGGTCCGGCCTATCCTCGACTTCATGCAGACCCTCCCCGTGTTCGTGTACCTGATCCCGGCCGTGATTCTCTTCGGCCTGGGAGCGGCACCGGGCGTGGTGGCCACGGTCATCTTCGCCGTTCCTCCGGCGGTCCGGCTGACCAGCCTGGGAATCCGGGGCGTACCCAAGGAACTGGTGGAGGCCGGGGAGGCCTTCGGCTGCAATTACTGGCAGCTTCTTTTTAAAGTACAGCTTCCCATGGCCCGGCCCTCGATCATGGCAGGCGTAAACCAGACGATCATGCTTTCCCTCTCCATGGTGGTCATCGCCGCCCTCATCGGGTCCGGCGGCCTCGGAGGAGAGGTGGTCCGAAGCATCCAGCGCATGCTCGTGGGTAAGGGATTCGTTGCGGGGCTGGCCGTTGTCTTTATTGCGATTATTCTGGACCGGGCCACCCGGTCGGTGGGTGAGAAAAAGATATAACCGTGCCCCCCTTGAGTGGATGGATAATAGAAAGGAGGTGATTCGAGGCGCTTTTCCCCTGGTGAACTCTAAGTCAAGTTTTCTGATTTCTGCCATTTTTCATTATCTGATGCGTCGGATGTGTCAGATGTAAAAGGAGGTACAGGATGTTTAAGAACCGTTTCAAATGGGTAGCGATTTGCGTTGCAGTCTTGATGGCCGTGGCCCTGGTTTCCGCACCGGCTATGGCGGAGAAGAAAACCCTCAAGTTCGGTGTGGTGGCCTGGTCCGAGGCTTTGGCCCTGGGCAGCCTGATCGAGCACCTGATGGAAAACGAGATCGGCCAGGACGTGGAGATTATCAACCCGGACGCAGGCGTGGCCTACACGGCGATAAAGAACAAGGAGCTCGACCTTTACATCGAGGCCTGGCTTCCCCTGACCCACGAGGCATACTGGGAAAAGGTCGCCTCCAGTGTCTGTGACTTCGGCCCGATTTACGAGGACGCCAGCCTCGGCTGGGCGGTGCCCAACTACATCCCCGAGGACGTGCTCAATTCCGTGGAAGACATGGACAAGGAAGAGGTCAAGAAGAAGTGCAAGGGACGCATAGTGGGGATCGACCCCGGTTCCGGCCTGATGCAGCACTCCGCTCTGATGATGAAGGAGTACCCCGAGCTGGAAGGGTGGAAGCTCGTGGAGGGCAGCGACGCCGCCATGGTGGCCGAGCTCAAGCGGAGCATTCAGCGGGAGGATTGGATAGTGGTCACCCTGTGGAGGCCGCACCACGCATTTGGAATGTTTGACATCCGCTACATCGACGAACCCAAAGGGATCCTGGGTGAAGAGGAGCGCTCCCACATGGTGGGCCGCGATGACTTCATGGCCGTCTTCCCCAACAAGGTGAGCCGCTTTCTAACGCGTTTCACAATGTCCATTGCCGTGTGCGACGACCTGACGTACATGTATCAGGTGGACGAGAACACTGCGGCCGCCAAGTTCGTGGAGAAGTACCCGGACCTGGTGGACTACTGGCTGAACGGCATCAACGAATAATGCCGGGCCGGACGTAACATTTGTTTGAGATGTGCCGCCCCGGCCGCGGGGGAATAGCCCCCAGCGGCCGGGGTTTTTTTCGCTTACCCGGTTTGAGGCCCTTCCCGCCCAGGGCCGGTTTCAGCTTCGGCCCTGAGCCCCCGCTTCTCGCGATAGGCCGTTTCCAGGTCAATGAGGGAAGCGCCTACCTTGGAGATATGCTCCCGCATGGCCTCGGCAGAGGCATCGTCGCTTCCCATTGTGACCGCATCGATGATTCGCCGGTGGTCCAGGTGATCGTGAATGACCGTGTGGCTCGGCTTGACCACCAGCACCATCTCCCGGGTGAGGTCCAGCAGGGGTATTAGAACGGCCTCGTAATAACGGTTCCCGCAGACCCCCCCGAGAAGGTAGTGGATTTCCAGATTCCGGGCGACCCACTGCTCGTGGGTGAGGGTGTCGGTATGCTCTTTCTCGAAAGCCTTTTCCAGCCGTGCGGATGCCGCAGCGTCAATGTTCCGGGCTGCAAGGCGGCAGACCTCGGGCTCGATGTGTAGCCGGACCTGGACGAGCTCCGGAGCGCTGAGTTTGTTCGTAAGGAACAGGTCCAAAAAAGCGTTCGACAGGTGGTCCAGTGTCAGGTCCTGGACATAGGCTCCTCCCGATGGGCCCTGCCTGAGCTGCACAAAACCCGTGAGCTCCAGTGCCCGAATGGCTTCCCGGATCACAACCCGGCTCACCTCAAATTGCTCGCACAGCTCTCGCTCCGAGGGGAGCTTCCCCCCCGGCCGGTAGGTGCCTGCGAGGATCGCCTCCTTGAGCTGGCTGAGGACCTCTTCGGAGATGCGGTTCTGTTTAACTGGCCTGAATGATGCGGCCTCTGTATCTTTCTTCACACCATGCCTCCGGGGCGCTTGTGTTGTGCAGCCGGAATTCGCGTGCCAACCAGCGTACCGGCATAATCTATTTACTCCGCCTTGCCCGTACATGGCAAGACTGGAAGGCCGTGAAAAACCCGTTGACACATATTTGTATAACATATAATGTATATTCAAAATCGGCAACCTTTATATTTCCCCAAGCCAAGGAGGTAGTGCGATGAAGAGACGAACGATCACCATGCTTATTGCGGCGGCCCTGGTTCTCTCGTTTACGGCCGGACCGGCGGCGGCCGAGTGGCCGGAAAAGCCCATCCTGATCATGATTCCCTGGCCCGCGGCAAACGATCCCTCCACCATGGTGGCGACGGCCATGGCCCCGCACATGTCCGAGAAACTGGGCGTGCCCGTGAAGGTCGTGAACAAGCCGGGCGGTGGAGCGGTCCTGGCCACCAACGAGCTGGCAAAGAGCCGACCGGACGGTTACACTCTGGGTCTCATATCCATCGGCCCCATGATCACCCAGGTCCTGAGGGGCAAGACGCCCTACAAGAACGAGGACCTGCGACCCCTGGGCCTGGTCTGGTCGTCACCTTTCACCCTGGCCTGCCGGGCGGATGCCCCCTACAACAACCTCGAGGAACTAGCCGAGTACGGTAAGGACAACGAGCTGCGGCTGGCCCACTGGGGGCTCGGGGCCGTGCCAACGCTGATCGCCATGAACGCGGCCAAGGTCGGGGGGTTCACCTGGAAGGAGACGGCCTACAAGGAGCTGAACCCCTTGCTGGTGGTCCAGGGTGATGCGGATGTTATCACCTTTTCCACGCCGGGACTCGAGGACTACGTCGAGGCGGGCAAGATGAAGCTTCTCGCCTGCATGCTGCCGAACCGGCTTCCCAATCACCCGGACGTGGCAACCGTCTCGGAGCAGGGGTTCGGCGACGCTTACTCCATCTGGTTCGGCGCTTTCGTGACGGCCAAGACCCCTGATGACATAACGGCCGGGTTGAGTAAGACCTTTTTTGAGGTCATGGACATGCCGGAAATTCAGAAGCTGATTGAAAGGGTTGGGGTCATTCCACATCCCACCGGGCCGGATGCGGCCAGAAAGCAGATGGACAGCGAGCTGGCCGAATTCGGTGCCATCATGAAAGATCTTGGGATCATTCAGTAAGCAGCCTGCAAACCGCCGGAGGGGAGGGGCCGTCGATGCCTGAAGATCGCCTGGGGACCGAGAGCCGGGTGCACGACCTGTTCGGCTCGTTGCTGGGACTCTTCGCGCTGGGGCTCCTGGTCACATTACCCTGGCACGTGGACACGTCCGGACCCGACCCTTTCTACAAGGGGCCGCTGATATTTCCGCTGCTGGTGCTCTCTTTGATCTTCGGCGCTTCCCTGCCGTCTTTGTGGCGGCTGCTGCGCCCGGCAGCAGGCGCGGGCTGGTACCTGGATGGACAGGGGCTGCCCCTCCGAAGCCTGCGGGTCCTGGCGTTGCTTGTCCTGTTCCTGGCGGGGCTGATTTTTCTGGGACTAGAAGTCTCCACCTGGGGGTTCCTGTTCGTTGCGCTTTGGACGGTGGAGCAGCGCTCGGCCTGGAAGCTCTTCGGCATCCCCTCGCTGGTCACGCTCTCCCTGTACCTGCTTTTCAAAGTGTTCCTGGATGTGTGGTTCCCGGAGCCGCTGCTGGAAACCCTGCTGGAGTGATCCATGGTTGAGCAACTGACAATCGGATTCATGGCAGCGTTTGCGCCGGCCAACCTGGTGGCACTCCTGTTCGGTACGGTCGTGGGGGTTGTGGTGGGGATTCTGCCCGGCCTTGGACCCATGGTGGGCATGGTGGTCCTCCTGCCGTTCACCTTCGCGTTCCCGCCGGACGTGGCCCTGTCCCTCCTCCTGGGGGTGTTCTGCGGGGGATACTTCGGGGGGGCGATCCCCGCGATCCTCATGCGCACGCCCGGCGTGCCCTCCAGCCTGATCACGAGCTTTGACGGCTATCCCCTGACTCAGAGGGGCGAGGCACAGACCGCTCTTTCCGCGGCCCTGTTGGGGTCCTTCGGCGGCGGTGTGATCAGCGTGGTCATCCTGGTGTTCCTTGCCCCAATCCTGGCCCACGTTGCCGCCAGTTTCGGCCCCCCCGAGTACCTGACAGTGGCGGTCTTCGGGGTGGTGCTGGTGGTCATGGCCTTCAGGGACCGTCTCGCCCAGGGGCTCATGCTGCTGGGGCTGGGGTTCTGGTTCTCCACTGTGGGCATTGACGGATCCACCCTGGGGGTGCGATTCAATTTCGGCACGCTTTCTATGCAGAACGGGCTGCACATCGTCCCGGTCTGCCTGGGGCTCTTCGGCATCGGGCAGACGTTGCTTCTTGTGGAGCGCGACATCCTTCAAGGCCGGGAAATCAAACTGAGCCGAAGCACCCTGGACTTTTCCAAGCTTTGGGAGGCGCTCCGCTATTGGCAAACCCTCATTCGCTCCGGGGTGATAGGCACTTTCGTGGGGCTGCTGCCGGGGACGGGGTCGATCCTGGCCTCGTTCTTGTCCTACGACGTTGCCAAGCGGCTTTCCAAGCACAAGGAGCGCTTCGGAAAAGGGACCCCCGAGGGCTGCCTGGCCTCGGAGGCCGGCAACAATGCGGTCCCTGCCGGGTGCATGATCCCGCTTCTTACATTGGGGATTCCCGGCGACGCACTGAGCGCGGTGCTTCTGGGCGTGTTCACCATCAACGGTATCTATCCCGGGCCCCTGCTCCTGATCAAGGAGCCGGTCCTGATCAACACCCTGTATTGGTCCATGCTGCTCATCAACCTGGTCGCATTCGCCATGCTCGTGTTGTGGCTCCGCCCCTTTGCCATGATCGTCAAGGTCCCGGGCAAGCTGCTGGCCGTGGTGATCATGGTGGTGTCGATGGTCGGCATCTACGCCGTGAACACGCGGCTTTTCGATGCCGGCCTGGCCGTAGTCATGGGGGTCCTGGGCTACGTATTGCTGCGCCTCAAGTGGCCCATTGTGAACCTGGTCATGGGGATCGTGCTGGGAGAGATTATGGAGAACCGGTTGAGGCAGACCCTGAGCCTCGGAGACGGGAGCCTCGCCATCCTGTTTGAGCGTCCTATCTGCATGGTGCTGCTGGGATTGACGGTCCTGATAATAGCAGGACCGCTGATACTGGATCGTCGGAAAGCGATGCGGAGGACCGCGGACGCCTGAACCGTGAGGTTCAACAAAAGCAGCTTCACCACGAAGGACACGAAGAGAGAATCGAAAAGAAAATCATGAACTCCGAAATGAGCTGGCTGTGAAAAAAAACCGAAAAATTTCATAATTGGTGCCTTTCGTGACCTTGGTGGTGAAAATGCCCGGCTCACGCACATGCCGGGCCCGATTCGGAGTCGTGTTTCAGCAAGGAGAGTATCATGACCTATCCCACCGTCTATCCTACCGGGGCCACCGTTTTCCGTCCCGGGAAGTGCTTCAACGGCTACACCGTGTTCCAGGCCAAGGAGCTGGGAGCCCTGGTCGTGGATATGAACGGCGGAGACGTGAAGCTGTGGAGGGGGCTCCATGGTTTTCCCAACAAGCTTCTGCCCGGTGGTCATGTCCTGGGTCACACCGGTGAGCGGAACGTCCTTTACAGTATGCAGGACTATCGGGACCTGATTCAGGTGGATTGGGACGGCAACGTGGTCTGGAAGTTCAACGGGTACGAGTTCATCGAGGACCCCGGCGAGGAGCCGCAGTGGATGGCAAGGGTACATCACGACTACCAGAGGGAGGGAAACCCGGTGGGGTACTACGTCCCGGGCATGGAGCCGCTGGTGGAAGGCGGAAACACCCTGATCCTGGGCCATAAGAACCTGGTGTGCAAGGATATTTCAGACAAGAACCTCTTGGACGACACGGTCTACGAGGTCACCTGGGACGGGGAGATCGTGTGGGAGTGGGTATGCAGCGACCACTTCGAATCCTTCGGGTTTCGCGAGGAGGCCCGGAACATCCTCAGCCGCGACCCCAACATGCGGCCCTGCGGCGGCGGCATGGGCGACTGGATGCACATGAACTCCATGTCCGTGCTTGGGGCCAACCGCTGGTACGACGCAGGCGACGAGCGTTTCCATCCCGAAAACATCATCCTGGACGGCCGCGAGACCAATATCATTTTCATCATCTCCAAGGAGACGGGTGAGGTGGTCTGGAAGGTGGGGCCCGACTACGACCACACCCCTGAAAAGGACCTGGGCTGGATCATAGGCCAGCACCACGCGCACATGATTCCGCGGGGCCTTCCCGGAGAAGGCAACATCCTCGTCTACGATAACGGGGGCTGGGCGGGTTACGGGGCCCCCAATCCGGGGAGCCCGACCGGCCTAAAGAATGCCCTGAGGGACTACTCGCGGGTGCTGGAGTTCGACCCCGTCTCCCTGAAGATCGTATGGCAGCACACGCCCCAGGAGGCCGGTTTCGTACATCCCACTGACAGCAACCGTTTCTACAGCCCGTTCATAAGTTCGGCCCAGAGATTGCCCAACGGAAACACGCTGATTACCGAGGGAGGCGGCGGTCGCATCATAGAGGTCACGGCCGGTCATGAGCTGGTCTGGGAGTACATCAGTCCTCACTGGGGCAGGCATTTCCGAATGAACATGGTCTACCGGGCCTACCGGGTTCCATACGACTGGATTCCCCAGGCGCCCCCTCCCGAGGAAATCCCCCTGGAGCCCATGGACGTCACCAGGTTCCGCGTGCCCGGCGCAGCCCCTCCGGGTCCCCGTTCGGAATCCAGCGTGGAGGGTGTGGTTCCATATCAGACATCATCGGCGTTGTGCGTGCTGTCGGACACCGACGAGAATACGTGAAACAGAGATCGACTGCGGCCACTCAGCCCGGGAGGAGGTCGTAGTAGTACCGCATGGTGTCGGAACGGGTTACGATCCCGATGAGCTTTCCGTCCTTCAGGACGGGAAGGCGGCCGATGTCTTTCCTTACCATGATGCGTGCGGCCTGGATAACGCTCTCCCCCGGCCCTATCGTCAGGACTTCAGTGGACATGAAGGCCTTGACCGGCGGGTCTTTTTTCCCCTTGTTGTGGAACTTCTTGAAATCCCTCCTGGAGATGATTCCGACCAGTTCGTCGCCCCTGACCACGGGAAGCCCTGTGCATCCCTTGGCTCGCAACACTTGTGCGGCCTCGCTCATGGGGGTGCCCTCCGAGACCGTGAATACGGGGAAGGACATGAGGTCTACGATCCGAACAGCCGCTCTCCGGCTGCCCTGAATGAGCTCGAGGAGGCGCCCGCGAACGTTCTCGGGCGAGGCGCAGTCTTTTATCTGGGCGGATCCAGCCCCGGGGTGCCCACCCCCGCCGACGGCCCGAAGGACGTCTCCGACGTCGACATCATCCACCGCGCTTCGCCCGATCACCATGGCGCGGTCCCTTCCGGCTTCAGTGAAGATTCCGAAGGCCGCGTCCACGTTCATGATGTCGCGGTACATCTCCACAACCAGGGCGAGGCCCTGCACATGTCCCTGGATTTCACAGGCATTCACGCTCACGGTGTAGCCGTTGAGCTTGGTACGTTCGGCGTCCTGGAGCATGCCGAAAAGGACGTCCTTCTGCTTGGGCCCGTAGGCGGGCCTGAGGAAGGTGTTCACGATCTCAACGTCGGCCTTCCGCTTGAGCAGGAAAGCAACCGCCCGGGCGTCAACCGCCGTGGTCGACGGAAAGGTCAGGTTACCGGTATCTTCATAAATGCCGGCAAGAAAGAAGGTGGCCTGAATGGGCGAGATGGGGATGCCTTCCTCCTCCATGCGCCGGGCAAAGAGGGTGGTAGTGGCGCCCACGGCGACGCAGTGCTCCCATGCGGCCTCGATGGTTGCAGGGGAGAGGTGATGGTCCCAGAGATGGATCTCGGGCCCGGGACCTTCTTCGGCGGCCTTTACCCCTTCCAGCCGCTTCCAGTCGTTCGTGTCCACCACAATGAGCCGTCTCACCTCGTCCCATGCAATATCCCGGGGCATGGACCAGGGAAACAGGTCCTTGTGGATGGAGAGGAACTGTTTGACATTGGGGTTCAGGTTGGCGGGAAGGACAGGCACGGCGCCGGGGTAAACTATCTGAGCGGCAAAAGCCGAGGCGGCGGCATCGAAATCAGTGTTCTTGTGGGTGACGATCACATCCACGGTTGTCCTCCTTGCAGAGGTCTTTATAAGCCGGGTAAAAATGGAGTTTCGAGGAAAGCTTTCGAGGCAAAGGGTGTGGAGGCCCCGGCCTCGTATCCATGATCCCATCGGCATTTCCAGGGGATTCCTCGGGTGGAAAAGAACCTACGTTCGAAGTATACCAGAGCCGGGCGATCCATCCAACAACGATTGCCCCGCCGTTTTTGTAGGGTGACGGAGCGTTCGCTGCGGCATTTGAAATGCGCGATGATCAAGCGAAAGCGAGCAGGAGAGCGAAGTAGGCCAGGGCTGACGCGAGGACAAAGCCGGCCGGGGCCAGGAGGTGGCGGTATGCGGCCCCAAGGCTTGCTCGAAAGTAGTCCCGCGTCACAAGCAGGCACACATGCACGGGTGAGAGCATCATCCCCATGTACCCGAAGGCGAAGGCCATGGTGGCGTGGGCCAGGTAGTCGAGCCCGGTCCGGCCGGCCAGTAGTGCGATGACCAGGGGAAAGGACGCCCCCACAAAACCCACGGCGATTCCCGTGATGAACCCGGCCAGGAAGGGCACCGCCATGAGTACCGCGAGCGGAGGGATGCCGTACCGGACCATCTCCTCCTGAATCAGGCCTACGGCGTGGCTTTCCATGAGTACACCCTTGAAGGCCATGATACCGCAGATCAGCAGGAGAAGCCCGGTTGAAGAACGGTTCAACAGGGTTCGGACAACCCGGCGGGGTGAGGGCCGGTTCTGCACGATCACCAGCAGGAGGCAGAGCCCGAGGCCCAGGAAGACCGCTGTGAGCTTCGGCGTATTCACGCCGCTCAGGGCCTCCAGGAGCCAAACGGCCGGAAGCGCCAGGATCACCAGGGTGATGGGGCGCACCTCCCGCCTGAACGCCTGCCACGCCTCGCGGCGATCAATCTTCGGGGCATCTGTCCCTTCCCCCTTGTGTCTCGGCAGGAGCGGCCGGAGAAACAACACCCCGGCGGCCAGTGTGAAACCTGTCAGGGGCAGCTGGCACAGCATGAAACGCCATGCCTCCACCCCGAGGAGGCTGACCGCCAGGATCACCCCCGGATAGAGGGGCCACCAGTACTCCCACATGTGGCGGAACCAGTAATTGACAGCGGTCTTGACCTCCGGCCGGACCGAATCCTCACGGCAGGCCGACTCCACCATGGGCGCGGAGAACAGTGCTCCGCCGGGCATGGGCAGGAGCCCGATGAGGGCGGGCATGACCATAGCCGCCAGGCGGGAGTCTTGGGTCAGGCGTGTGAAGGAGGAGACGATCCGCTCCATCTGTCCCGAGTCGGACATAATGCGGGAGAGGACCAGAATCACGGTCACGATCAAAAGGAGGGCGGCGATTCCCGGATCCAGGAGGGTATCGGCCACGGCCGCTGCTATTTCAGCCGGCGGCATGCGCATGGCCGCGCCCAGGAAAACCGCGCCTGCGAACAGGGCCGCGCTCAGGTGCAGGCGGATCCGGTTCAGGCCTACAATCAGGACAAAGGCGGCGCCCACCTTGATCAGGGCGGGTATAGTATCCAGAAATGACATGGACCCATAAACGCCCCTCAAGGGTATGTTGTCAAGCCCAACATTTGAGGTTTTATCTTACGTGACCAGGGCGATAAACAGCCACAGCAAGACCAGCTGGATGATCCAGCCGATAATGCAGACAGCCAGGGCCCGGACGGTGCTCGTATAGTCCAGGGCCTGGCGCACCGCCACCACCATAGCCACGAGCATCCATACGCCCCCGACAAAGTGTACGATCTGCCCGATACCTGGGATGATACCCCCAACCCGGATTATGCCTGGTGAGCTCGAGAACCCTATGGTCCGCAGGAGCTGTCCGTAGTCTGCATCGGTCTCGGGCACGGGCAAAAGCCTGGTCCCTATGATGCATGTGAGATAGGCCCATAGGAACCAGCCCAGCAGGGCCGTCACTGTGCCGAAAACGACCCCGGTAAGGCCCGCCTGCTGGAAGGTCCCGATCCCCGCGGCCAGGCTGGAGAGGACCACGATCATCCCGGCCTCCTTCATGTAGCCCGGGTCGGCCTCGACCTCTTCGTACAGGCTGACATCCAGCCTGGCCGCCCGCATCATCCGGTTCAAAAGCCCATTCATTTCAACCTCCTGGTAACGAAACCGCCTTGTTTGAGGCAGGATAACATACACAGATGCGTTTTTTAAAGGGGTGTGCGTATCCAGTGTTTTCGGAAAGGCTTCCAAGGGGTCCTTCGTAGCTCTTAGGCGTGGGTCTGGAGCCTGTGCTTTGAAAGAAGCCTCTCTGCGTGGGGAAAGGTGTCCGAATGGTGGGGGATGTCCAGGGCCGCCACGAACGCTTCCTGGAAATCCGCCTCTGCAGTCAGTTCGAGGTATTCCATGTTCTCCGCCAGACTCCGGGCCTCGGCGCGCTTCTGCCGGTTAAGCAGCACCATACGCGCCCCGTCGCCCGCGGCGTTTCCAATGGGTATGATCAGGTCCGGATCAATGTCCGGGATCATGCCCATGATCAGGGCCTTTTCCCGGTCCACATGGGTGCCGAAGGCCCCGGCGATCTTTACGCGGTCCACCCGGCTTACGCCCAAATGCCGCATCATCAGCTTGCACCCGGCGTAAAGGGCGCCCTTGGCCAGTTGAATCTGTCGAATGTCCTTCTGCGTGACCACGATGTCCCGTCCTGCTGCGGTCTCTTCGGCGCGCGCGATGACGAATTCCTCGCGCCCGCCCTGGTCCGGGTCGGTGCGGAGCCGGTCGGAGGAGAGATCCCGGGAGAACCGCCCGGAGGCGTCGATCACGCCGGCCATGATGAGCTCGGCCGGGAGATCAAGAATACCCGACCCGCAGATGCCCCTGGTCTCCATTTCCTCGGGCCGCGAGTAGCTCAACCAGGCCTCCCGACCCACCACCTTGTAGTCCACCTCCCTGGTCTTGGGATCGATGCTAATTCGCTCAATGGCACCGGGCGCGGCCCGCATGCCGTCTGTGATCTGTCCTCCCTCAAAGGCCGGGCCGGTGGCGCAGGAAGCGGCGATCAAGCGATCGCGGTTTCCGAGCACGAGCTCCCCGTTCGTGCCGATGTCGATGAGAAGCTCAATGTCTTCGCTTTCGTGGAGACCGGACGCCAGAGTTGCGCAAACGCAGTCCGCGCCGATAAAGCCGGCCTTGTTGGGCATGACAAAGACGCGGGCACCGGGATGGGCGCAAAGGCCCAGGTCACGGGCCTTGAGATCGAGGCTCCGGGTCACAGCCGGAGGGAACGGGGCTGTGCCGAGATACCGGGGATCCAGGCCCAGGAATATATGGTGCATCACCGTGTTGCAGCCTATGGTGATGTCCAGGATGTCAGTGGGCCTTATGAGGTCGCCGCAGGCCGTCTCCACGAGCCGGTTGAGTCCCTCCAACAGGTCCGTGCGCATGCGGTCGAGCCCGTCGGAGTGGCGCATGTGAAACGTGATCCGGCTCATCACATCCTCGCCGTAGCGGCTCTGGGGGTTCATCATGGTGGCCGTCTCCACCACCTCCATGGTCCGCAGGTTGCAGAGGTATGCAGCGCAGGTGGTGGTCCCGATGTCCACTGCCAGGCCGTAGGCATCCTTCACCCTGCCGGGGAGGACGCGGATGATTTCCCTGTCCATCCACACGGCCGCAGTCACGATCCGGTCGCCATCGCGCATTGCTGACGAAAGCTCCCTGAGGGCGGCCAGGTCCGTTTGTCGATCCGCCAAGCCGTGTTCGGTTTCAAGGGCGGCGGCCAGACGCTCCAGATCGCAGACCGGCGCTTCCAGGGTCGGAGGGTCGACGGTCACGGAGTAAAGGCGGACAGCCGGGTCCCAGTCAATGTGAATGTCCCGTGCCGCCTTGCTCACAACAGCCTTGGCCGCCTGCGATTCCTCGGGCACAAAGACTGCAACGTCGCCAACAAGACGGGCTGCGCATCCCAGGCGAAAGCCGTCAGCCCGTTCCGCCGGGGTGATTAACCGGGCTTCCCCCTCTTCCCAGGGTGTTACATGGTCCCGGCGGCTTACAATTTTCGTGCCCGTAACAGGCCCCTCTTCAATGCGCACCTTGCACTTTCCGCACACCCGGTTCTCGCCGCACAGGGCCTCGATATCCGCTCCCAGGAGCCGGGAGGCCTCCACAATCGTAATTCCGCGGGGCACATCCCCCCTGCGGCCGGCCGGGTCAAACACCACTCGTACGGTATCGGATTCGGTCATGTAAATTTGTCCTCATGAAAATGGGGCCAGGTCTTGTTTCCTGATTAAGACCTGACCCCAAGGCTGCCGCCGGAATAAGTCAAAAAGTGAAGACTGCCGCCTTCCTTATTCCTTAAGGGTTTCCATAAGCTCCTGAAGTCGCTGGACCACTTCCCGCAGCCCCTGGCGCAGGGCCTCAATCTTGTCTGAAACAATCCCTGCCGGCTCTTCGATATCCTCGTCCACTGCGGCCACCGCGGCCACCGGAGGCAGTTTTCCGACCAGGGCGTCGACTGATAGCTCCAGGGTCTGGTGCATGACCAACTGCCGTTTGTCGGCCAGGATGATGCGCCTCAGCTCCGGGAACTCCAGGGTCTCGGGCTTCAAAAAGACCGGTTCCGCATACAGGAGCGAGTCACCCAGGGGAATGACCAGAAGGATGCCGCGGTGGACCTCGCTTCCCACCTGTCCCCAAAGGGTGAACTGCTCGGAGATGATGGCGTCGTTGTCAATGCGGGCCTCCACCTGGTTGGGCCCGTCCACGTGGCGGCCCGATGGGAACCGGAACAGGGTGAGCTCGCCATAGTGTTCACCGTCGCTCCTGGCCGCCATCCAGCCCACAAGGTTGTGCCTGTTCTGGGGGGTGAAGGGCTGGATCAGGAGGAACTCCTCTTTCTCCGCGTCTGGAAGCCGGGCAACGATATAGTATGGTTTCAGGTCTTCGCTGCGGCCGAAGGAGTTCTGTTTTGGTACGGACCACTGGTCTTCCTTGTTGTAGAAGACCACGGGGTCTCTCATGTGATACTGGAGCAGCATCTCTGTCTGCACGGTAAAGAGATCCAGAGGGTACCTGACGTGGTCCCGCAGGTGCTCGGGCATCTGTTCCATGGGCTTGAAGAGATCCGGAAAGATGGCCTGGTAAGTCTGAATCATGGGATCATCGGGATCGGACACGTAATAGTCTATGCTCCCGTGGTAGGCGTCGATCACGGTCTTGACGCTGTTCCGGATGTAGTTGAAGTTTTGGTTCCAGGGGGTGGAGTAAGGATAGCGTTTGGTAAAGGTGTACGCGTCCTGGATCCAGAAAATCCGCCCGTCAGCCACCACGCAGTAAGCCTCGTGGTCCCTCAGGAGAAAGGGGGTCACGGTGGAGAATCTCTGCTGGACCGTCCTCCTGTATTGGATGAGGCTGTCCCGCTTGATCTCGCCGGATATGAGGATATTGATGTCCCCGAACTCCCACGCATAGAGAAGACGGCGGAAGAAGGAGCTCAGCTGGACCCCGCCGTTTCCCTTGTAATGGGTGTAGGCCGGACCGTCAGGGCCGGGATAGTTGAACTCCTGCATTTCGCTTCTTACGATCATGTAGTTCAGGCTCTTGAGGCCATAGTAAATGTCGGGCCGATCCAGGGGGATGTCGCCCTTGGGCGGTATGTCCCGAATGAAGAAGCTGGGCCGCCCGCCCGCCTGCACCTCTGTGACCGGGCTCATGGCCACGCCGTATCCGTGAGTGAACTGGAGGCGCCGGTTAACCCAGTTCTGGGCCTCTTCCGGGAGCTTGTCCGCGGAGAGCTCCCGGCTCGCCAGCATGACCTGTCTCAGTTTGTCTCCCACCTGGTAGCGATCCGTGTGGACGGACACGAAGTCGTAGTAGAGCCGGAAAAACTGTATCTGGTTGTAGCTCTGGAGAAGAGGCCCCTCGTCCCAGAGCCGGACGTTCTGTATGGTGCCCTGGTTCTGGGCCACGGTGTCGAATTCCACGTTGCCCAGCGCCGGGTGGCTCCGGCTCTTGAGTTGTGTCAGCCCGTATGCCTCCCTGGTGAACTCGATGTTGCTGGCCAGATAAGGCCTTTCCCGGGCGAGCTCGCTCGGCTCCACCTGGAGGCGCTGGACCAGGGCCGGAGCCACTGTCCCGCCCAGGAGACTGACCCCGATCCACACGCCCAGGGCCCACAGAATGAGCTTGTTTTTTGGGGAGAACGCCGTGGCCGCGAAAAGGCCGGCACTGGCCAGGGCCACGAAAGTCAGGAGCGTCCGGGCGGGGAGCGTGATGTGGTCGTCCGTGTATCCCACGCCGAAGACCGCGCCTGTGGGGGAGTAAAGCAGGTCGTAGCGGCTCAGCCAGTGGCCTATGGCGATGAGCACGAAGAGGAAAGAGGCGAGGAACGCCAGGTGGGTCTTCACCCGGCCGCTTAGAGAGAACTGCTCTCCTCTCAGAGTGAATGTCATGTAGTAAAAGGCCCCCATAACCAGCATGATCAACACTACGGTGCTCATGAGCCATGAACGGGCCAGGTTAAGGGCCGGCAGGGTGAAGATATGAAAGGAAAAGTCCCTTTCAAAGATTGGGTCGTCCTGGCCAAAGGGCAGGCCATAAAGAAAGCGGAGGTAACTCTCCCAGTCGGCGGCGGGCTTTGCCGCAAGCACTGCGGCCGCAAGAATCAGAATGCCGCACGCCACCCAAAACAGGAGCTTTCGGGCCGAGGCGTAGGTCTCAGGGGGCAAGGTGCCGGCGAAGGAGGACCCCATGCGGCCGGTGATCCGGTTTGCGGCGTATAGGTTGATACCCGCAAACGCCACAAAGAGAACCGCTGCGATCAGGAACAGGGTGATGCGGGCGGTAACCACGCGCAGGAGGACAGCCTCATGGCCCAGGCTGCTGAACCACAGCCAGTCAACGTAAAAGCCGCGGCCCCAGGTAATTCCACGCCAGAGCAGGATGAAAGCCAGGGCCACCAGCCCCCACCGGACAAAGCGGTGAATCTTGGAGAAGTCCATGTCCTCGAGCCTGATCTGGGGCATTTGAGGCTGCTGGTTTTGAGGTCCTGAAAACTGATCCATGTTTGCTCCCTTCTGGGTGAAGGCATCCGCACGCCTGAGATTCGACGGGGTTGCACTTTGGTTCAACCGTGACAGGGTGCTCGGTGTCCCTCAAAATCAGGCGGCTCAATGCCGTCATGTCGTAGATGAGGGTGCAGGCACACTTCACTATACAAGACTTCCCGCCATTTGACAAAAAAATCGTCCTGTCTGCAAGTCAATTCAGTGATGAGGGGGGTTTTGTCATGATAAAAGGAGCCGGGCCACGGGAGGAAGTCGGCTGCCCCTCTGAAGGGTTTTGGGTGGGTCACGCTCACGAGGATAAGGTCCTTTGAATAGTTCAGCTCTTCATTCTGCACTTCAGCAGTCCTGATGCGATTTCCATCACTACCCTTTTCCAAGCGCCTCCAGAAATGTCACCAGGCACCGTCGGTCCTCGAAATCCTCGATGACCGTGTCCTTTATGGCCTGAAGTTCTTTCTTGAAATTCACGATCACAGCCGGGTTTTATCAGTGTGTGGAAGATCACTTGGAGACCCTGGAAGAGGTCTACGATGAACGTTTTGCCCGCCGATACGGATTCTTCCGGCCGTATGTACGAAACGTCATGTACCGGTTTCTCGACTGCGGCGTCCTCGACAACGGCTTCGCCCGGGTCCGCTGCGACTCCTGGGGCCACGAGTACCTGCTGACCTTTCTCTAGCCACTGGATATGGTTATGAATTTCTCGTTGACACCCAAGGATGTATTCAGCTATCCTGCTGTCCAAAAAGCAAGTTCCTATCCTGCGGTAGTGTGGAAGGTTGCGCTTGGGGATCCGGTTTGGTATCGTTTCAGAATCTACGAGCGCCCCGGCTTGGGCGCTTCCATCCCTTATGGTGCTTACCGTCTCCGGAAGCGTGAAAAGGCGGCGCTTTCCCCGACAGGGAAGACGGCGCTGAAACCCAATCAGTCACAAAGGAGGATCACATGAAAAAGGGATTCGTGTTGGCGATGTTTCTGGTGTTCGCGGTCGTGTTCATGATGGGTGCCGAGTCCACTCCGGTGCAGGCACAGCAGAAGTTCGTCACCATCGGTACCGGCGGGGTCACCGGCGTCTACTACCCCACCGGCGGCGCCATCTGTCGCCTGGTGAACAAGGGGCGAGAGGACCACGGGGTCCGCTGCTCGGTGGAAAGCACCGGCGGGTCGATTTACAACCTCAACGCCCTCCGCAGCGGCGAGCTCGACATGGGCGTCGTCCAGTCCGACTGGCAGTACCATTCATACCACGGGACCTCCAAGTTCGAGGATCAGGGGCCGGACAAGGACCTGCGCGCCGTGTTCTCCGTGCATCCGGAGCCCTTCAACGTGGTGGCGCGCGCCGATGCCGGCATCAAGACCTTCAAGGACCTCAAGGGCAAGCGTGTCAACATCGGCAACCCCGGCTCCGGCCAGCGCGGCACTATGGAAGAGCTGATGGACGTCCTCGGCTGGACCAAGGACACCTTCAAGCTCGCCTCGGAGCTCAAGCCCGACGAGCACTCCAAGGCCCTCTGCGACAACAAGATCGACGCCTTCGTTTACACCATCGGCCATCCGACCGGCAACATCCAGGAAGCCTCTACCTCCTGTGACGTGGTGCTGGTTGACGTTACCGGGCCGGAAGTCGACAAGCTGGTCAAGGAACACGACTACTACCGCTATGCCACCGTTCCCGGCGGCATGTACCGGGGGACCGAGACCGACGTTAAGACCTTCGGCGTGGGCGCCACCTTCGTCTCTTCGGCCAAGGTGCCCGAGGATGTGATCTATTACGTGGTCAAGGCCATCTTCGAAAACTTTGACGAGTTCAAAAAGCTGCATCCCGCCTTCGGCGTCCTCAAGAAAGAGGAAATGGTCAAGGACGGCCTCTCCGCGCCGCTGCACGACGGCGCTGTGAAGTACTACAAGGAGGCCGGACTGCTGTAGATCGTCCGGTATTGGGGGGCGCGGGCCGATGCGGCGGTCCGCGCCCCTCCCGTGTGCTTCCGCAGTGCCTCGTCCGGATCCTG
>JAWLEX010000019.1:0-38078 GCA_041685835.1 Desulfatiglandales bacterium | reverse complement strand
CTTCAGTACGCCTCCGCGCAACCTCTTGATTTCCTTGATCTTGACAAAAAATCCTCATTTCTGAATTGGAAACTTGCTAGTGCCCAAAAAGGGTTTCTGCATGGGCACGAACTAGGGTTTAATCGGCAGCGGCCGGTCCACGAAGTCGCGGAAGTGACTGTACTGGGCCAGCAGGGTGAAGACGCGCTTGATCAGTCGGGGATCGGTTCGCAGGGCGTGGCGCAGGCTGCGCAGGAAAAGCCGGCGCAGTGCGGGCTCGCCCAGCAGGTAGTAGCGCAGCATGCGGTGCAGAGACAGCAGCGGGGTCGGATCGAACCTTTTGTTGACGTAACGCTCTGTGAAGTAGTCGACCCCGCTGAGCCAGTCGCACAGCCGGCGCTCGAAGCGCTCCGGCTGGTATATGCGCTGGAACAGGCCCCAGTAGCCGTCAAGCAGCGCACGCCGGTCCAGCTTCAGCGGTGCCACGTTGGTGTCCAATTGCCACTCGCCGCTGAAGTCCTGCTCTCGCAGCCGGCCGGCGGCCGCCAGCCGGTCGTGCAAGGGCGTATGGGGCGGCGCGTTGAGCAGTGATATGCCGGCGATCGGGCTGGCGCTGCGCTCGACAAAGTCGTAGAGCTCGGTGAAGCTGCCGGCGTCGTCGTGGTCGAATCCTACGATCAGTCCCAGGAAGGGCATGATGCCGTGGCGAGAGATACGCTCGATGCGTTCGAGCAGGGGCCGCTCGAGGTTGTGCTCTTTGTGCACTTCGGCAAGGCTGGCGCGGCGGACCGTCTCGACCCCCAGAAACAGCATCGAGAATCGGGCGTCTGCGAAACGCCGCAGAAGCGCATCGTAGTCGCCGATGCGGACCGTGATCTGGGCGGCGAAAGACAACGGCCTGGCCTGCTGAATGTTCCACTCGATCAGCGCGTCGAGCAGGGCCTCGGTGAAGCGCCGGTTGCCGAAGAAGTTGTCGTCCGAGAAGAACACCGAGCGCGCCCCGGCGGCGTGGGCACGGCGCACCTCGGCCAGCACCTGCGCCACCGACTTGGTGCGGTAGCGGCGGCCGGCGTACTGGATGACATCGCAGAAGTCGCAGCGGTTCGGGCAGCCGCGGCTGGTCTGTACGTTGAGGCTGAGGTAGTCGTCGGAATCGATCAGCGACCAGTCCGGCGCCGGGCTGTGGCTCAGGTCGACGTGCTCGCGCTGCTCGTAGACCGCCTGCGGCCGGCCTGCGCACCAATCGCGTAAAAAGCGCGGCCAGTTGTGCTCGGCCTCACCTTTGAAGTGGAAGTCCGCCAGCCCCCGGCAGCGATCGGCCTCTATGGTGGCGTAAGTGCCGCCCAGCGCCACCGGCAGTCCGCGCTCGCGAAAGCCCCGGCACAGCGACTCGATTCGATCGGAGTGCAGGGTGGCGCCGGTGATGGCCACCAAATCGGCCGGCCGTTCCCAGTCAAGCGGTCCGGTGTTCTCGTCGGACAGGGAGTACTCGATCGCCACGTCCGGCGGTGTCAATGCCATCAAGGTGGCCAGGGCCGCGTTGGGCATCAGGGTTTTGGCGCCGAACATCTCCACCGAGCCTTGCATGGACCAGAAGCTCTCCGGGTGGCGCGGGGCCACCAGATGGATGCGTTGCGGGCGTTGGCCCCGGCCATAGCGTCTGGTTCGCGGTCTCGTCATGGTGACTCCTCGGACAGGTCGGCGGGCGGTGCCGCTGACGAAGGGCCGCTGCCCTTGTGCAGGGGTGATCAATCTCCTCGGTTCGGGCCGGATCATAACCGGTATCGCCTTGTGTATCAAGGTTGGGCTAACACCCTTTCCAATTTCATAAATTTTCTGTATACTTTTATCCCTCCGTCGTGTCCGGGCGTTTTCATGCCCCCCTGTGAGGAAAGGAGCCCTATGGAGGAAGAACGGGCATGGCGAATCGTTCTCATTGATGACGAGGCGGACATTCGAGAGGTCCTGGGCATTTCCCTTCGGGACGCCGGCTACGAGGTGGCTTCGGCGCCCGATGGAGAGGCGGGCCTGAAACTGTGCAGCGGGATGCGGCCGCACATACTCATTACGGACATTCGAATGCCGGGTATGGACGGCCTTCAGGTCCTCGAGGCCGTGAAAAGGGAATACCCGGAGATGGAGGTTATAGTAGCCACGGCCTACGGTGATATGGAGGTGGCCATACGGGCGCTTCAACTGGACGCATCTGATTTCGTCACCAAGCCTGTGAGCGAAGAGGCCCTCCATCTCTCCCTCAAGCGGGCCCGTGAGCGTTATACGGCCCGGCGGAGAAACGCCGACTACACGGCCCTTCTGGAACAGGAGAATGTTGAGACCACCCGGGAGTTGCTGGAGACCATCTCATTTCAGAGAAGGCTCATAGACAGCTCCATGGACGGGATCCTCGGGTGCAACCTGGACGGGGCCGTGATCACCATAAACCGCGCCATGGAAGGCATGCTCGGCTTGTCCCGCTACGAAGTCCTGGGCAAACGACGGGTCGCTGGATTTTTTTCCGGGGAAGTTTTCACCGCCCTCGAAAAGGACCTGGCCGGGGACCGTTACGGGGGGCCAGGAAGGCTCTCCCTGTATGAGACGCAGATCATTAACCGGGACGGAAGCACCATCCCCGTCCAGGTCTCGGTCACGGAGATCCTGGATCGAGAGGAGCGCGACGGCCTGGTCTTCTTTTTCAGAGACCTTCGCGACATCCGCCGCCTGGAGCGGGAGATGGCCGACCAGGCCAAGATCCTGCATCAGGACAAGATGATGTCCCTGGGGCGTCTGGCCGCCGGCGTGGTCCATGAGATCAACAACCCCCTGTCGGGGATCCTCAACTACGCACGCCTCATGAAGCGCATTATCGGGAGAGGAACTCTGACGCATGAGCAGGTCGAAAAATTCAAGGGACACCTCGACCTGGTGGAGAGCGAGACCAGCCGGTGCAGTGACATCGTTTCCAACCTTCTCAACTTTTCCCGCCGCGCCGGAGCCGGGTTCACCGAGGTGAATGTGTCAGATCTGTTGGCGCGGTCCGTACTCCTCAGTCACCACAAGATGGAGTTGGAGAAAATCGAAGTTTTGTTGGATGTGGCGCAAGACCTGCCCCCGGTCCGCGGGGACCCCAATCAGCTCCAGCAGTGCATGATCAACCTGATCTTCAACGCAATCGACGCAATGCCCGGCGGGGGACGCCTCACCCTTCGGGGCGGCCTCGACAAAGTGCAGCAAAACCTGGTCATATCGGTGGAGGATACGGGAACGGGAATTGATCCCGAGGCCTTGCCCCACATATTCGAGCCCTTTTTCACCACAAAGCGGGAAGGCCATGGTGTGGGGCTGGGTCTCTCGACGGCTTACGGCATCGTGGAACTCCACCACGGGACCGTGGAGGCGGATAGTCACCCGGGGCATGGAACAGTCATTACTGTCCGGCTCCCGGCTTAGCGGGCGTTACCTTTTTGTCGCTCGCCGAGACGCCGGGATCGCGATCTGTGCGGTCAGCGATTAGCTGTCACCCACCCTTCGGACGGGCCCCGGAGCATCCGGCCGGCCCTTAAGGCGGAAGACATGGACATGCGAATCGGGTTTTACATCTGCCACTGCGGCATCAACATCGCCGGCAGAGTGGACGTGGAGGCCGTGGCGGAATACATTGGGACGCTTCCCGGCGTAATAGTCTCCCGTGACTACAAGTTCATGTGTTCGGACCCCGGCCAGGAGATGATAGTCGACGACATCCGCGAGCACGGCCTGAATCGTGTGGTGGTGGCTTCGTGTTCCCCGCGTCTTCACGGCAAGACGTTTATGAGCGCTTGCCGTCGTGCGGGCCTTAACCCTTACTATTTCCAAATGGCCTCTGTCCGGGAGCAGGTGTCCTGGGTGACCGAAGACCCGGCACGGGCCACGGACAAGGCGAAGAGCCTGTCCCGGGCGGCTGTAAACCGGGTTCGCCTGCACGAGAGCCTCTTCGCGCGCCATGCAAAGGTGCATCCCGACGTCCTGGTAGTCGGCGGCGGTATCGCCGGGATCCAGGCGGCCCTGGATATAGGGTCCGCAGGTCGAAAGGTCTACCTGGTGGAACGACAGCCCACTATCGGCGGGCATATGCTCCAGTTCGACAAGACCTTTCCCACACTCGACTGCGCCGCCTGCATAGGCACGCCCAAGATGGTGGAGGTGGCCCAGAACTCCAACATCGAGCTTATTTCCTATGCCGAGATCCAGGAGGTCAGCGGCTTCATAGGCAACTACACGGTCACCGTTCGAAAAAGGCCGCGCTACGTAATCGAAGGGGTGTGCACGGGCTGTGGCGAGTGCGCCAATGTATGCCCGGTTTCCATGCCCAGCGAGTGGGACGAGGGACTCGGCGGCCGGGCCGCTGTGTACCGCTCATTTCCCCAGGCGGTTCCCATAACGTACGTGATCGATAAGCGCGACCGGGCCCCATGCACTACGGCCTGTCCGGCCGGAATCAATGTGCAGGGTTACGTGCAACTTATCAAGTTGGGAAAATATGACGAGGCGGTGCGCCTTATCATGGAACGGCTGCCGTTACCGGGCGTGCTGGGACGCGTCTGCCCTCACTTCTGCGAGCAGCAGTGCCGGCGTGCCGAGGTGGACTCGGCCGTGGCCATTCGAGAACTCAAACGCTTTGCCGCGGATCACGCGGACCCTTCCCGGTGGGAGAGGCCGGTCATAGAGGAGCGGGAGGAACGGGTGGCCGTTGTCGGGTCCGGTCCCGCCGGGCTGAGCGCCGCGTACTATCTCCGGCTGGACGGGTTCCAGGTGACACTGTTCGAGGCCCTGGACAAGCTGGGAGGAATGCTCCGGGTGGGTATTCCGGACTATCGCCTGCCCCCGGACGTGCTGGACCGGGAGATCGACCAAATCCTGGACTTGGGCGTGGAGGTAAGAGCCGGAACGGTCCTGGGCCGTGATTTCACCCTGGACTCCTTGAAAGATGAAGGATTCGGGGCGGTGTTTCTGGGCATAGGCGCCCACAGGGACCTGTCCCTCGGAGTGGACGGGGAAGGGAGCGAGGGCGTTCTCCGGGCGGTTGATTTTTTGCGGCGGGTCAACCTTGGTGACCCGGCGGCTTTGGGGCGCAGGGTGGCCGTGGTGGGCGGCGGCAATGTGGCCGTGGATGCGGCCCGTGTGGCCAAACGTCTGGGGGCCGAAGAGGTTGAAATTGTGTACCGCAGGTCCGAGGCGGAGATGCCGGCCTACCCTGAAGAGATCCACGAGGCCAAGACGGAAGGGATCAGCGTCTCCTGCCTGAAGGCCCCGGTGCGGGTGAAGTCGGAAAACGGCCGGGCTGTGGGCCTGGAGTGCATCGACACCAGGCTCGGCCCGCCGGACATGAGCGGCAGGCGGCGGCCGGAGCCTGTAAAGGACTCCGAACACCTGATTCGGGCGGACACGATTATTACGGCCATCGGACAGACCGTGGACAATCGTTGGGCCCGGGACGCGGGCGGCGGCCTCGAGTGGACCGGCCGGGGGACACTCACGGTCCGTCCCGGCGCCATGCAGACCTCCGTGCCGTTCGTATTTGCGGCGGGTGACGCTGTGAGCGGACCGGCCAGCGTGGTGGAGGCCGTGGCCGCGGGGCGCAGGGCCGCACGGGGAATCGGCCGCTATCTTGACGGTGAAGACCTCGAGCAGGAAGCGGTCGAGGCCGAAGGCCCGGATCCCGGCAAGGACTGGAACCCCGTCCCACAGGGCCTGCCCGGCGAACCCCGGGCCCAGCCGTCCCTTCTTGCCCCGGAGGAGCGTATCAAGGGGTTTGCCGAGGTGGAAGAGGCCTTGGACGAGGACGCCGCCCGGGCTGAGGCCGATCGGTGCCTGAACTGCGGTGTATGCTCCGAGTGCATGCAGTGCGTGAAGGTATGCGAGGCCAATGCCATCGACCACACCATGCAGGCCGAAGAGATACAGGTGCAGGTGGGAAGCATCATTCTGGCTACGGGCTATGACCTCTGGGATCCCACGCCCATGAAGCCCTTCGGCTACGGCAGGTACCGGAACGTATTTACGAGCCTGGAATTCGAGCGCATGAACAACGCCACCGGCCCCACCGGAGGGCGGATTCTCATGCGGGACGAAAATGGGGCCTTCACTCATCCGCCGGAGAGTGTGGCCATCGTCCACTGTGTAGGGAGCCGGGACGACCGTTACCATGCTTACTGCTCCAGGGTCTGCTGCATGTACGCCCTCAAGTACGGACACCTGGTGCACGACAAGGTGGGACCCGATACTGCGATCTATGACTTCTACATTGACATGCGCTGCTTCGGAAAGGGGTACGAGGAGTTCTACCGCCGCTGCCAGGAGGAGGGCGTTCAGTTTATTCGGGGAAAGCCCGCGGAAATCCTCCACGAGGACGGAAAGCTGGTCCTGGTGGGCGAGGACACACTTATGGGCCGCCGCTACCGTGTTCCCGTGGATATGGTGGTGCTCTGCGCGGCCATGCAGGCCAGGGCCGATGCGGGAGAGACGGGGAGGCTCTTCGGGATAAACCAGGGCCGGGACGGGTTCTACCTGGAAGAGCATCCCAAGCTGGCCCCGCTTTCAACCGCCTCGGACGGGATCTACCTGGCCGGGACCTGCCAGGCCCCCCGGGATGTCCCGGACACCGTGGCCCAGGCCTCGGGGGCCGCGGCCAAGTCCCTGTCCCTGGCCTCCCTGGGCGAGGTGGAGATCGAGCCCACCACGAGTTGGATCGACCCCGACATCTGCGCCGGGTGCCAGGTGTGCATCGGGCTATGCCCCTATGGGGCGATTGAGTTCGACGCCCAGCGAATGGTGTCTGTGGTCAACGACGCAGTATGCAAGGGCTGCGGGAGCTGTTCCGGGTTCTGCCCGAGCGGTGCGGCCCGGTGCGCCTCTTTCAAAAGTGTTCAGATCATGGCTGAGATGGACGGCATCTTCGATGCCGTCCATGAGGTGGGACGGTAGGCGGGAGATAAGAGAAACGAGGCAAGGGAAAAGGCAGGAATGCGAAGGCCGGGAACCGGAGAGAAGCGAGGGAAGCCATGAGCCACGACGATTTCGAGCCCACTATCATCGCATTTGTCTGCAACTGGTGCACGTATACGGCCGCGGACCTGGCCGGCACCTCCAGGCTGATTTACCCTATCAACGTTCGCCTGATACGGGTAATGTGCACGGGCATGGTCGACCCCAAGTACGTGATCAAGGCGTTCCTGGAAGGGGCCGATGCAGTCCTTGTCAGCGGGTGCCATCCGGGGGACTGTCACTACATCAACGGCAACTTCAAGGCCCGGCGCAGGGTCAAGCTGCTAAAGGAGATTTTGCCCCAGTTCGGGTTCGAGCCCGAGCGTCTCAAGCTCACCTGGATCGGAGCGAGCGACGGCCTGGAGTTCGCCCACATTGTGAACGAGCTTGTATCCGCCGTCAAGGACCTCGGTCCCACTGAGGTCAGGAAGACCATGGTTCTGTAAAGGGAGAGGCCGGCATGTCTCAGGGTTTCAAGATAGAGGTCAAGGAAGGCGGGGCAGAGTGCGCACTGCGGGATTTCCTCGAGAAGATCCTGAACCTGGACGAAATCCGGGCCGTTCTGACGCCTCTCAGGCTCCCGTACCAGGGGGCCGTCATGCCCGTCCTGGTATCCCATGGGGACCGCTTGGGAGCAGCGGAACCTTTGTCCCCGGCCTATCCGCTCAGCGGGGCCCGCATACTGAGCCGCCTGACCCGGCAGGAGGCCGGAGGCCGCGTGGCGGCGGTGCTCCGGCCCTGTGAGATCCGTGCCTTCGTGGAACTGGTCAAGCTGAAGCAGGCCTCCCTGGATAACCTGATCCTCATCGGGGCCGACTGCGCCGGGGCGTTTTCGAACGACGTATACAAGCGGGCCGCGGCCGAGGATGCGGACGGTGATCTAGCCCGGCGCTTTCGCCAAGCGGCCTATGCCGGGGAAGAGCTTCCGGCGGGTTATGAGACGGCGCCTGCATGCCGTGTGTGCGGGCACATAACCCCTGACGGGGCGGATGTGCTGATAGGCCTGTTCGGCGTGGATGCGGACCGGGAGATATGGCTCGAGGCGCGGACGGAAGTCGGGAAGGCCCTCCTCGAAGGCATGGACCTGCCTGAGGGAGAGGAACCGAAGGCACGATCCGGGGTGATAAAGGATCGGGTTGGCAAGAACAGGGAACGTCGTGACGAAATGTTCCATAAGACCCGGGAGGCCACCGGCGGCCTGGAGAAGCTTGCGTCATACCTGGCCTCCTGCGTGAACTGCCTCAACTGCCGCGTGGCCTGTCCCGTCTGCTACTGCCGCGAGTGTGTTTTCGGAACGGATGTGTTTGAGCACGAACCCCGTCAGTACATGAACTGGGCCGATCGCAAGGGGGCCGTCAAGATGCCCGCGGACACGGTCTTCTATCACCTTACGCGCATGGCGCACATGGCGGCCTCATGCGTGGGGTGCGGCCAGTGTTCCAATGCCTGCCCGAATGACATCCCGGTCATGGACCTGTTTTGCACGGTGGCACACGGGGTCCAGGAGGGCTTCGAGTACGAGCCCGGACGCGACGTGGAGGAACCGCCTCCCCTGGCTGTCTTTCGGGAGGACGAATTCGCCGAGGTGGTCGGACGATGAGACGGAAGATCGGCAAGGTGCTCGTGGTGGGAGCCGGAATCGGCGGGATACGGTCGGCCCTGGACCTGGCTGAGACCGGGTACGGTGTGACGCTGATCGACCGGGCCGAGCACATCGGAGGCATACTGTCCCTGCTCGACCGGCAGTTCCCGACCGATGCCTGCGGCATGTGCCGGATGCTTCCTTTGCTGGACCGGGATACATCCGGCCAGTATTGCCTGCGCAAGGGCCTGTTCCACGAGAATATCGACTTGAAGCTGAGCACCAGGCTGATAAAGATGGAAGGAGAGCCGGGCAGGTTCAATGTCACCCTGAGCACACGGCGGCCCCCGATCGATCCCGACCGATGCCAGGGGTGCGGCGAGTGCGCCGATGTGTGCCCTGTGGAGGTTCCGGACGCGTTCAACCAGGGGCTTTCCAAGAGAAAGGCCGTGTACCTTCCCACGCCCCATGCCGTGCCCAACCCATACATCATCGACACTGAGGCCTGCACCCTGTGCGGGGAGTGTGAAAAGGTCTGTCCCACCGGCGCAATCTCCCTGAGCGATCCCGGGCGAAAGGATTTCCGCATTCTGGTTGTGGACGACGAACTGATCGTGCGGGATTCTCTCAAGGACTGGCTGGAGGATGTGGGGTTCAGGGTGGAAACCGCCTCATCAGGTCCGGAGGCCCTTGAGAGACTGGGCCGGGATGCCTTTGACCTGCTGCTGGTGGATATCAAGATGCCGGGCATGGACGGCGTGGAGGTCCTGCGGCGGGCCCGCGAGGCCATTCCTGATCTCACGGTTATCATGATCACGGCCTATGCCACTGTGGACACGGCCGTGGAGGCCATGAAGATCGGGGCCCTGGACTACCTTACCAAACCCTTTAACCCGGAAACCCTGGTTCCCATGGTGGAGACGGTATACCAGGAACGCCACGGTCCCGGCCGCGAGACCCTGGAGGTCGGAGCGGTGGTGCTGGCCTGCGGCATGACCTATGTGGACCCCGCCGAAGGGTTCGGATGGACCGGTTACGCCGGGATGCCCGACGTGGTGACCGGCCTGGAGCTGGAGCGCCTCCTGAGCGGGACCGGACCCACCGGGGGTCGCCTGCAAAGGCTTTCGGACGGTGGTCCCGTGAAACGGATTGCATGGCTCCAGTGTGTGGGATCCAGGGATCACCAGGTGGACGCCGATTACTGCTCCTCCATCTGCTGCATGATATCTCTCAAGGAGGCGCGTCTTGTTCGAAACAGGTCCGGCGGCGAGGTGGAGACCCACATCTTCTACATGGACCTCCGCACCCCGGGAAAGCGGTTTCAGCGCTACGGCGAGGAGGCCGAGGCGGACGGCGTCCTGCTTCGCCGCGTGCGGGTCCACTCGGTGGTGGTGGACGAAAAGACCGGGCGGCCCAGGATTCAGTTTGCTTCTCAGGATGGGCGGCTCCAAGAGGAGACCTACGACCTGGTCGTGCTCGCAACAGGGGCGCGTCCTGCTGTCGGTACCGGTGAGCTGGCCGGCCTGTTGGGTTTGGAGCTGAACCCATGGGGTTTCCCCCTTGCCCAAGGATTCAATCCGGCAATTTCCGGTCGGGAAGGGGTGTTCTTGAGCGGATCGTTCAGCGGGCCGCGCGATATCGCCGATTCGGTCCTGCTTGCCGGTGATGCCGCCCTGGAGGCCTCCCGTGTCATTCACGTCGCCGGCGGCTGGGAGGCCCTGGAAGATGCCGACGAAGTCGAATATCGCGATGTCTCCCGGGAGAAGGTCCGGACCCTGATCGCTGTCTGCCGCTGCGCCCGCGAATTGGTCCCTGAAATGGACACGGAGGGTCTCATCCAGGAGCTGGAGGGGGATCCCGGCGTGGGGCGGGTCAAGGTTGTCGACAACATGTGCACGGCAAAGGGCTGGGAGGCCCTGGTGGAGGCGGCGGCCCGTGAGCGGCCCAACCGGGTCATTTTGGGTGCCTGTCTCCCGTATGTATACGCCCGCAGGCTCAAAGAACTCGGAAAGATGATCAGGCTGGCCCCGGGCAACATGGACGTGGTGGACCTCAGGACGCCGCTCTTTTCCGTGAAAGATCCCGGGGCCGCGCGACGCCTGACAGGCTCGGAGCTCCGCATGGCCCTGGCCCGTATCCGGCGGCCCGGTTCGCCCGTTCAGGAGGAGGTGGCTGTGGAGCCTCGGGCCCTGATCGTGGGGGGTGGAATCGCCGGGCTTCATGCGGCCCTTGCCCTGGCAGACCACGGATACCCGGTTGAGGTGGTGGAGCGGGAAGAGGCCTTGGGAGGAAACCTCTCCTGGCTGCCCCGGACGATCGAAGGCGAGGAGCCCGCCGAATTTCTCAAAGAGGTGCAGGCCAAGGTGGAAAAACACTCCCTGATTCATGTCCATACCTCTTCTGAGATCGTCGAGGCGACAGGAAGGGCCGGGCGTTTCCGGACCGCAATCAGGCTGGCCGACAAGACCCGGCGCACCGTGGACCACGCTGTCACTATCCTTGCCACCGGAGGCCGTGAAGCGGAACCTGCGGGCTACGGCTACGGGGAAAGCGACCGGGTCCTGAGCCAGAAGGAGCTGGAAACGTCCCTTGCCCGGGGAGACCTGGACCCGGCTGTGCTCGAGACGGTGGTGATGATCCAGTGTGCCGGCACTCGAATCGGGACCCGCAACTACTGCAGCCGCATCTGCTGCCCCACGTCGATCCGGCAGGCCCTGTTCCTCAAGGAAAGGAACCCGGGCATTTCCGTCTGGATCCTGTACCGGGATATGATGACACCGGGTTTTCTCGAGGCCGGGTACACCCGCGCCCGGGAGGCCGGGGTGCACTTCATAAGGTACACGCCCGACCGGAAGCCCGAAGTGGAGCCGGGGCCTGACAAAGCAGTGGTCACGGCCCTCGAACCCGTGCTCGAACGGGACGTTTGCCTTCGGGCCGATTTGGTGGTCCTTGCCGGGGGAGTGGCACCCCAACTGCCGGGTGAACTGGCCGGGGCCTTCGGCGCCCGCCTGGACGAGGACGGCTTTTTTGAGGAGGCCGACAGCAAGTGGAGACCGGTGGACGGGTTAAGGGAAGGGGTGTTTGCCTGCGGGCTGGCACTCTCGCCACGGAGCGTTGCCGAGTCCGTTGCCTCGGCCGGGGCCGCCGCGGATCGGGCACTCAGGATCCTGGCCCGGGAGACGCTGCCCGCAGGCCTTGTGGTTGCGCGCGTTCGCCATGCGCTTTGCTCGCGATGTGAGCAGTGCATCGAGGCCTGCCCGTTTGATGCGAGGTATTTGGATCCGGAAAAGGGCCTGGTGGTCGTGGACGCGGCGGTGTGCCAGGGGTGCGGCAACTGCGCGGCTGTCTGTCCTAACAGCGCCACCGTGCTCGAGGGCCTGGACGACCGCCGAATGCTCGATTCCATTGACGCCGCCCTGGAGGCGGGGTTGATGTCCTTGTGATCGATATAAGACATAACGATTCACCACGGAGGGCTCAGCGCGGCGTAACCGCAACCAAAACCGGATAAACACCAAAGGCCGTTTATTTTTCGCAAGGTCGAGGAGATCAAGGGATTACGCGGAGGAGTGCTTACGTACGCCGCACAAGGAATTTTGCAGATTGACGCAGAGATTGCGGAAAGACAGCCGTTTCTGGGAGGAAAACAGTCTAAGGAGACGTCATGGAGGGGATACATAATAAAAATCCTTCCGCCCCGGGCGAGGAGGGTCAGGAAGACATCCTGGCCCGAGTTCGAAAACTGATCGGGCCCTGTATACAATGCGGGACCTGCACAGGCTCCTGCCCCAACGAGTTCGCCATGGATAAGACCCCCCGAATGCTCTGGAGGCTGGTCCTGCGGGGAGAAGTCGATGAGATTTTCAGCAGCCGTACGTTTTCGCTCTGCTCTTCCTGCTACACCTGCACGCTGCGCTGCCCTAGGCAGCTCCCGGTGACCGATGCCATGGCAGGGCTCAAGGAGGCGGCGGCGAGACGCTATCCCGAACGCTACCGCGAAAGCGCCGCCTTTTGCCGGACGTTCATGGACAGCGTGCGCCGCCATGGAAGGGTGAATGAGACGGAATTCATGTTTTTCTACTTTGCATCCTGCAGGAATCCGCTCCTGCCTTTCCGGTTCACGCCCCTGGGCATGCGGCTCATGAGCAGGGGGAAGGTGAAGGTTTCGCTTCCCGGCATGGGTGGAAAGGGCGTCCTGGCCCCTCTTTTTCAAAAGGCGGAAGACCTGGAGGGCACGCCATGAGGTATTTCTACTATCCGGGCTGTACCCTCGAGGGTACGGCCAGGGAATATGACGTGAGTACCCGGGCCTTTCTCCACGCCATGGGGGCGGAACTGGTGGAACTGCCGGACTGGACCTGCTGTGGAGCCACCGCGGCCCAGGGCGTCAGCCGGCTGCTCGCCCTGTCCCTCCCGGCCCGCAACCTGGCGCTGGCCGAGGCAACCGGGGAGAACCTGGACATCCTTGTCCCGTGCAGCGCGTGCTACCTGAACTTGAGACGGGCCGAGGACAGGATTCGTTCCGGGGGAAAGGACAAGCAGGAGATCAACGATATCCTCTCGGAGTCCGGATTGAGTGTAGGAGGAAAGAATCGTGTACGGCACCTTCTGGATGTCCTTTCAAGGGACCTGGATGTGGAGGCCCTTGCCGGTCGGGTGATGCATTCATTCAAGGGGATGCGCATCGCGCCATATTACGGATGCCAGTGCCTCCGGCCCTATGCCGACTTCGACGACCCCGAGGAACCGAGGACAATGGAACCGCTCATTCGCGCAACCGGTGCGGACGTGTTTCCGTGGACCGCCGGGGCCCATTGCTGCGGAGCGTCCCACATGACCACCAAGCCTGAGATAGGGATCGAACTGGTGGCCGGTCTGCTCGAAGCGGCGAGCGGGGCCGACGCCGTAGTGACCGTATGCCCCATGTGCCAGATGAACCTGGAGGCTTATCAGCACAAGGCGTCCCGCAAGCGGGGCCGGGACCTGAGAGCGACGGTCCTTTACCTCCCCCAGCTCCTGGGCCTCGCGCTGGGACTCACGAAAGATGAGGTACGCCTCGACCTCAACCTGGCCGTAGGTGAAGCGTTCAGAAAGAAGGCCGCCTGACGTCCTCAGCCCGAAGGGAAGCCCCGTGTTTGCCTGGATAAACGGCCTATGGAACAAGCTTGTTTCCAAGGTGGTCCTGACTGTTGGGATGACCCTGCTGGTCAGTATTTCCGCATGGTCCTACTTTAATATCCGCTACCAGGAAGACCAGGCCATGCACAGTCTGGCATGCGAGGCGGACCGGTTGAGCTCCACCATCAGGCTGGGCACCCATTATGCCATGATGCTGAATTCCAGGGAGGACATCGCCGAGACAATCAAGAACATCAGTCGCCAGCCGGAGATCAAGGCGATTCGAATTTATAACAAGTCAGGCCGGATAACTTACTCCGATGATCCGGATGAGATAGGCCGGAACACGAACATCAAGGACGAAGCCTGCTTCGTGTGCCACCGCAGCGATCCGCCCTTGATCAGCCTTGGTCTTTCCGAGCGGACAAGGTTTTTCAGCGGCGAGGACAACGACAGGCTGCTGGGCATCCTGAGCGCCATTTACAATGAACCCGGGTGTTCATCAGCCGAGTGCCACGTCCACCCCGATGGAAAGGAGGTCCTGGGTGCCCTGGATGTGGTCCTGACCCTCGCTCCCACCGAGAGGGAAATCGCCGCATATAAGAGACGAACAGCGTTGGTCGCTCTTCTTGTCCTGCTTGTCACGGTGGCAGTGGTGTTCCTGTTCATCATGAGGTTTGTTAATCATCCCGTTAGCAGCATGATTGCGGCGACGCGACGGATTGCGAGCGGCGGGCGCGATGTTGAGTTGGACGTCAGGCAGGAAGACGAGATGGGGCAGCTTGCCGACGCCATCACCCACATGGGCCGTGAGATCGAACACAAACAGACCGCCCTGGACATGCAGCGCAAGGAGTACCAGAGACTTTTCGAACTCGTGCCCTGCATAATCACGGTCCAGGACCGCAACTACAGGCTCATCAACTATAACCGGGAGTTCGCCGAGAAGTTCGCCCCGACCCCTGTGGACACCTGCTACCACGCTTACAAGGGCAGGACGACCAAGTGTGATTCCTGCCCCGTGGAAAAGGCGTTCGAGGACGGAAAAATCCATAGGAGCGAGGAGTCCATGGTGAGCTGGGACGGCACCACGACCCACTGGCTCGTAATCGCTTCGCCGATCAGGGACGAGAAGGGCGAGATCCAGTGGGCCATGGAGATCAGCCTCGATATCACCGACCTGAAACTCCTTGAGCAGGAACTGGGAAAGTCGGAACAGAAGTATCACGCCATATTCAACAACATCCCGAACCCGGTCTTTGTCCTGGATCCGGAAACCCTGAAGATAATCGACTGCAACAACAGCGCAACCCAGGTGTACGGTTACCACAAAGCCGATTTATTGGGGGGGTCCTTCCTGGAGTTTCAGGAACCGGAGGAACGGGAGCGGTTCGAGAACATGCTTCGGTTCCATAACGTGATCAACCAAGTGAAGCACCGTCACAGCACCGGCCGAAGGATCTTCGTGAACATCCGGGTCTCGCCTTCCGAATATGACGGGCAGCAGGTGCTGCTTGTCACAACGGGCGACATAACCAAGAGGCTGGAGACCGAGGAACAACTCGCCCAGGCCAGCAAGCTGGCAACCCTGGGTGAGATGGCCACGGGCGTGGCCCATGAACTCAACCAGCCTTTGTCGGTTATCAAGACCGTGTCCAGCTTCTTTATGAAGAAGATCAACGCCCAACAGGATATTTTACCCGATATTCTTTACCAGATGCTGAGCAAGGTGGATTCCAACGTGGACAGGGCCACCAAGATCATCACCCACATGCGGCTCTTCGCCCGTAAATCCGAAATGAAGCTTGTCCGGGTTCAGGTGACGGAGGTGCTGGAACGGGCCTTTGACATATTCACCCAGCAGCTCAAGGTCCGCGGCATCGAGGTGGTCCGTGAGTTCGCCCCGGATCTCCCCTCAATCATGGCGGACCCCGACCGGCTGGAGCAGGTGTTCATAAATCTCCTGATCAACGCCAGGGACGCCATAGAGGAGCGGTGGGAAGGAAGGGAGTGTGAGCCCGGCGACAAACGGATCACCGTCAGGGCAAGGACAGACGAGGGCTACGTAACAGTGGAAGTGCAGGATACGGGCCCGGGAATAGACGAGGCTTTAAGAGACAAGATTTTCGAGCCCTTTTTCACCACCAAGGAGGTGGGAAAGGGCACCGGCCTTGGGCTTTCCATCAGTTACGGAATCGTCAAGGACTGTGGCGGGGATATCTGTGAGGGTGCGGGGGAAGGTCCGGGCGCCTGCTTCATTGTGCGGTTTCCGATAAAGGATGATGAGGATGAGTCAAACGACCATACTTCTGGTGGATGACGAGGAGGATATCCGTCTGGTCCTGAGCGTGGCCCTTTCCGACATGGGTTACAAGGTCCTGACTGCGGAGAACGGCAAGGATGGACTCAGCCTGTTTCGGGAGGAGCGCCCTCCCATTGTGATTACGGATATAAAAATGCCGGACATCGACGGCGTGGACCTGCTCAGAATGATCAAGGAGGAAGACCCGGACACGGAAGTGGTCATGATCACCGGGCACGGTGACATGGAGGTGGCCATTCAGAGCTTCCAGTGCGAGGCCTCGGATTTTATCACCAAGCCGATAAATGTGGACAACCTGGAGATGTCGCTTCAGCGCGTGCACGAACGGATTCTCGCCCGCGAAAAACAGCGGGAATACACCCGGTCACTGGAGAGCATGGTTCACCGCAAGACAGAGGAGCTGGCCGGCCTGGAAAGCCTGCTTCAGCGCGGGGGCGCCGAGCCGGATGTCGAGGATGTGATTTATCGGTTTCAGCGTTTGTTCGATGATCTTCCATGCTATGTTGCCGTGATGGACGAGGACCTGGTGCTCACCGCGGTCAACCGCAAGTTTCGCAGCGACTTCGGGGACCGGGAGGGAGAAGTGTGCTATACTGTATTAAAGCACGCGAATGCCCCCTGCGCCGAATGCCCCGTGTTGATGACCTTCAACACCGGGGAGAGCCAGGAGGGCGAGACCGAGATCACGATGCCGGACGGAGACGGGCATCACGCGCTGGTATGGACCTCTCCGGTCCGCGCTACCGGAGGAGACCCGACCCACGTACTCACGCTCTATACGGACATGGCCCAGATTGACAGGGTCCAGGACCACCTCAGTTCCCTGGGCCTCATGGTGGGCTCCATCTCCCACAGCATCAAGGGGATGCTCACCGGCCTGGACGGGGGTATGTACCTGCTGGATTCCGGACTGAGGAAACGGAATGACGAGCAGGTGAATGAGGGGCTGGACCTTGTCAAGGAGATGGTAGGTCGCATACGGAAGATGGTTTTGGACGTGCTGCTCTTTTCCAAGGACCGCGACCTGAGGAAGACCGAGACCTCTGTCGTTGAATTTGCAGAGGAAGCCGCAAGAGGTATAAAGGCCCTTGTTAAAGAGCACAAAATCGACTTTCTGATGGAATGCCCTGAAGACGCAGGGGAGTTCGAGGTGGATACGGGCCTTCTCCGCACTGCTGTTGAGAATGTGCTGGAGAATGCCGTGGATGCCTGCCTTGATGAAAAGGCCCGGGAATCCCATAAGATCGTGTTTCGTGTCCGCGGCGAAGAGAACGAGGTCGTCTTCGAGGTAGAGGACAACGGCGTGGGTATGGACGAAGAGACGCGGGAGAAGATGACCACCCTGTTTTTCTCCTCCAAGGAACGAAAGGGGACCGGGCTTGGGCTCTATATTACGAACCGGACCGTTCAGGAGCATGGCGGCGCCATAACCGCCGATTCCGAACCCGGGCGGGGGACGGTGTTCAGAATCCGGGTCCCCCGCACCTCCGGGTCCCGGGGGGCGGGTTCCGGGGAAACCGGCGCGCCCGGTGGGGATGTTTCCTGAACCGCAGGGAAAGGAGTTGCACCATGGCCAAGAAGATCCTGGTCGTTGATGATGAAGAGGCGGTGGTAAAGTACATGACGGCCCTCTTCGAGGACCACGGCTACGAGGTGACGGCTGCCATGGACGGGGCCGATGCGCTCAAGATACTGGATGAGTCCGTGCCGGACCTTATCACCCTGGACCTCCAGATGGACAAGGTCTGGGGGCCTCAGTTCTACCGCAAGATGAGCAGGAACGAGGCTCTCAAGGACATACCGGTCATCGTCGTGAGCGGTCTTGCCCGCCCGGAACTGGCCATCAAGAAGGCCGTGGCCGTGATCAGCAAGCCCTTTGATCCGGATGAGCTTGTCAGGATCGTCCGGGAACATATCGGCGAGTAGCGGGCGGGCGGCTGGTCTTCAGGGAAGGCTCGCCCGGGGCATTGAAGGAAGACCTGAACCGGCCGGAGATGGGATCAGAGGGACGTCTACGGATGGATGAAAGGAGGAGTTACTGTATGTTGGAAGAACGGATCGTCTACCTGAACGGCGAATACGTCCCCTGGAATGATGCCAGGGTTCATGTGATGTGTTACAGCTTCGGGCGGGGAGCCGCCATCTTCGAGGTCATGAGCGTCCATGAAATGGACGGCGGGGCGGCCGTTTTCCGCCTCGACGAACACATGGCCAGGCTTTTCAGGTCCGCGGAGCTACTAGGCATGAGGCTCTCGAAGAAAAGAGAAGAGATCCATGAGGCATGCCTCGAGCTGGTTAGAAGAAACGGGGTGAGCCGGGGTTTCGTCAAGGTGATCTGCTTTCACCCGCAGGTGGCCTTCGAGATCATTCCGCCGGACGTCCCCTTGGACATCTCCATTTTCTTTGTGGACCCGGCGGCGGATCTGGGCGGACTGAAGATGCCCTTTGAAAAGGGTGCTACGGCCTGCTTTTCCCGGTGGCGGAAACTTGATCCGCAGAGCGTCCCCGTTGAGGCCAAGGCCGCGGCAAACTACCTGAACGGCATGATGGCGAGATCCGAGGCGAGATCCCGCGGCTTCGACAATGTGATCATGCTGGACACCCAGGGGTTCGTGGCAGAGGGGGGAACCGAATCGGTCTTCATGGTCGAGAAAGGGGCCCTTTTCACCCCCTGCGCGGGCACGGTGCTCCTGAGCATCACCCGCCGCTCCCTGCTCCAGGCGGCGGAGATCCTGGGCATCGAGGCGGTTGAGACCCGCATTCCGCCCGAGCGGATCCTCAGGGCGGACGAGGTCCTGTTTTCCGGCACGCCCAATAAGGTCCTTCCTGTGAGACGTCTCGAGGACCGGGATATCGACGGGACGCCGGGTCCGGTCACAAGTAAGCTCTCCGCCGTCATGTCGGAGATTACGTCGGGCCGGGACGAAAGGTTCCGGGAATGGCTGTTTCCGGTCTGAGGCTGGACCCTTCCGGTCTCCCCTGAGCAACACTGTAAATATCGCGGGTCGAAAAGGCCTGGCTGGTGTTCCGGGACCATTTGAAAGGTGGTGATCAAAGATGACGATCCATCAATCCGCCCCATGCTCATGCGGCTGGTGGAAACGCCGGGGCGCCAGGCCTTTAGCCGGCTGGCCGTGCGTCCCTCCTTATTTCCCCCTGCGGTTGATCGCCTGAACCTAACCCATTTTCTCTTCGGCGTTCCTTGGAAAGCTCGTGGATGACGCACTGGGGACGGAACTTGCAGTAGTTGGTAGGGTCTGTGCAGGTTACGCCGTTCTCCATGCACTCACTGCAGTAGCCTATGAGCATCTTCTGGCAGACGATGACAGCCTCTCGATCAGGGTGGTAACGGCATTGCATGTGCAAATCCCTCCGGAATCACGAGGGCCGGGCCGGGGCCCGGTCCCGAACCCAGCCCTGCCTTGTCAGGGTGAAAAGGAGTGCGGCTGAAAGGTAAAGCATCATCAGGACGAGATGGGAGATATCAATGAACATGGTGAACCCGGGAGAGAAGGTTACGTCCGGCAGGTTCTTGAGTACGCGGACTATGCCTGTGGCGACTATCCCGGCGAGTATAAGGACCCGGACCCAGCCGGCCGGTCTGAGGCTGTATCGCCTTCGTATGGAAAGGGCGTACTCCGCGGCAAGGTAGGCGAAGAGTCCAAGGATGATAGCGGCGCCCAGGTAATGGATGATGTGTGTGGTGAAGAAATCGGCCGACCAGCCCATCCCCGGGATGTCGGCGATGTAGTACCGCTTGAAGATGGGCATCTGGCCGAAGCCGGTGAAGGCCATGACCGTGAAAAGGAACACGAAGAGCCATCTAACCCATTTCCCCGGGAGCAGGACCTTGTCCCTGTTCATGATTGATCCTCCTCTTTGCCTCTGCCGGAGCTTGAACCGGCCGATTTGAAGAACCTGGCTGCGGCCGCCGCAATGCCCGCCACCGGGGCGATGACCATTGCCTTGGCCAGGTTGTCCGCGTGGGCCATGGCGTCCTTGACCGGATCGAGGTGCGGCCGCCCCGGTCCCTTTTCAATCGCCTTGTTCAGCTCATCAAAAGATACGGGAGAGACGTAGATAGTGTTCGTGCCGCCGTTTTCCTTTTCCCCGTAAATATACCCTCCGATCTCTCGGGCGATGGCGTGGGCCTCTTTCACGATTTCGTCCCGCGGGCCTATCTTCTGGACCTGTTCGGGGCAGATATCGATGCACTCCGGCAGCTCACCCCTGGCCACCCGGTCATAGCAACGGTCACACTTGTACATGACCCCGTTTCCCGCAAAGCTGGGGAGGAGTTTCAGATACAGGCCCGTTCCGGTCTGGCGCTGGGGGATTTCCCAGGGACAGACATCCCTGCACTTGCTTCCGCCCACGCAGATGTCCGAATGAATACGCGTAATCCCGTTTTCGAGTTTCCGGGCGGCGCCCCAGGGGCAAAGATCGGCGCAGGGAGGGTTCTGGCAGTGCATGCATCGTCGGGGAAAGGACAGGATCCTCTCCTTACCGTCCACATTAACCCTGGCTTCCTGAATAAAAAGCCAGTTGTAAGGGGTGAGGCGGTCCGTGACGTCCCGTCGATCGCTCCAGTCAGAGACCTTGACCCTGGATGGGTACATTTTGGGAAATGGTTTCTCGGGCTCGGGGAACTTGACCTCATTGACCCAGGCGCACGCCTCAACACATGCCTCGCACCCGATACACTTGCGGATGTCGATCAGCGTGGCCAGCTCTTTTGGAGACGCCCCCTTCACCGAGTTGGGAAGAGGGATACGGGATACGGTCAGGCCGCCTGCAGCCGCCAGGCCGGCCTTTATGAAGTTCCTTCTTGAGATGTCCTTTGACATGGCCTTCTCCACCCATGAAAAATTGGTTTAAAGGTCAAGAGCCGATTAAATCCCAAAAGTTTCACGTTTACTTTCAGGGACTGAGGAGGCCGTTGATGAGGAGGGAGTTTTCACGGTGGGTGTTCAGGCGCGCGTGGGCCCGCCCTGGGTCATGCACTCTCGAAGAGAGGCCCTCAGGCGCTGCTTTATGTCGGCGGGGACTGTTTCACGGGGCAACCGCCTCAGGACTTCAACGGTCTTTTTGAGGGATTCAAGGCAGTTACGGCACGCAGGGCAGTCCCTCAAGTGGGCACGTATTTCCTCGCAGGCGGCTTCGTCCAGTTCTCCGTCCAGGAACTCCGAGATGTGCTCAGCATGTTTCATGCAGCCTTCATGCATGGGCGACGTCCTTTCGATAGCGTTCGGATATTGTTTGCCTCAGGAAGAGCCTCGCCCTGTGTAATCTGGTCTTCACCGCCTGGGGGGTGATGTCCATGATCGTAGCTGTCTCTTCCGTGCTGAAGCCCTCCATGTCCCTCAGGTTGAAAACCATGCGGTAAAGGGGGGGGAGTTCATGCACCGCTTCTTCTATAACCGTCTTCAGCTCGTTTCGAAGCAAATTCTCCGAAGGATCTTCGGTCCAGTCCGGGATGTCGAACGTATCCGCTGACCCGTCTCCGGGCAGAAGGTCTTCAAGGCTGAGCTCGTAGTCCGGCTCGCACTTTTTCTTCCTGCGCATTCGAAAGCACGCGTTAGCTGCGATTTTATACAGCCAGTTCTTAAGGCTGGTCTCCTCGCGGAAACTGTCCAGGTATCGGTAAGCGCTCAGAAAAGTATCTTGAATGATGTCCTCCGCATCTTGCTTCTGGCCGCACATGCGGAGTCCAAAGTTGTAAAGGGCCTCCTCGTATCGGCTGATGATATCCTCCATGGCGTCTTCATGGCCCTGCTTGAAGAGCTCAATAAGGCGATGTTCCTCCGAAGAGGTGGCTGGCTCACTCATAAATAATGATCCAATTTTATCGTAGAGGTTTCAGGGGTCGATTCCGTGCCCTCTCTTAATTTAATAGCCATGAATCGTTTACCACACAAACCTCTTCCCCAAAAACATTTATTTTCTTGGCGCCTCGGCGTCTCTGCGGGAGATTGATCAGCCGGACTGCTTGGCCTCGAACGGGATGGTCAGTTCATACACGCCCGAGTCCATGACCAGCTTGACCGGGTACGGGGACTTTTCAAACACCTTGAGCATGCTCTTGTTGGAGGCAAGGACATCGGCCGTGAAACCCTGGATCCCTCTCTCCTGCGCGACCTTGATCAGGTTCAGAAAGAGGAACGTGGCTATGCCCTTTCCCTTGTAAGCCTCGTCCACGACGAAGGCGACATCGGCGTACGGGCTGTCACCTGGCAGTACGTAACGCCCTTCGGCCACGATCCGCCCTTCTCCCGCTTCCCCCACCAGGCCTACGATGGACATGGTGTTTCGGTAGTCAACATTCACGTATTCCTGCATCTTTTTGTGGGGCATTGTCTTGACCGGGGAAAAGTACCGGTAGTAGACCGACTCATCGGAGAAGCGGTAGAAGAGGCGCCGCATCTCGTCGACATCCGAGGCCCGGATGGGCCGAAAACGGATTTCGGTGTCGCCCTTGAACGTCTGAGTGCAGGAAAGCTCTTCAGGGTAGAGGCGGCTTTGCTCGGCATGGTACACCTGATCCTTAAAGAGTATACGTTCGTCCTTGGCCTTGTGGACGAGTTCGGCCCTGTCGTCGGGATGGGCGATGTCGATCAGGGCCAGGGCGCGTTCCCGAACGGTCCTGCCGGTGAGCGAGGCGATCCCGTATTCCGTTACAACCAGGTCCAGGGCCTCGCGGGCCGAAAACTGATTGGGGAAGTCGGTCACTGAGAGGACGATATTGGGTTCACCCCTGAGGTTTCGACTGGGCAAACCGAAGATGGTTCGGCCTCCACGCGAGAGGGCCGCCCCTTTGAAGAGTTCCTGCGCTTCACCGGGCCCGGTTCCCACGTTCCCCCGGCCGTGAGGCAGGGCCACGCCGCCCGTGAGGTCGATTTTGCGGGCCGGCAGTACCACCATGAACCGGTCGTTTCTTCCCATACGAACCGGATCGCCCACCACGTCGATGCCCTGGAATTCAAGAAGAGGATTATTGTCCAGCCATGACATAAGCTCCCCGGTCCCTAACGCATAGGAGGCCAGGGACTTTCCCTTGAAGTTGGCTTTCTTCCGATTGGTGACTGCACCGCTGCGGATGAGTTCCATAAGGGGATCGGTGAAGAAAGGGGAGTGTACCCCCAGGTGGCGCTTGCGCGAAAGGTGCCGGGCCAGTGCATCGAATAGAGGCCCCACGGAAAACGCTATGCAGCTTCCATCCTGAATAAGAGAGGCCACGTTCCGTCCTATCCTGTCATGGGCCTCGTCCACCTGCCATCGGGGAAAGGTGATGGGTGGATCCGAACTCTCCACGAGGAGATGGAATTCGTATTCGTGGACGAATGTGTCTCCCATGGTTCTGGGAATGGTGTTATTGATTTCGCCGACTACAAGGGAGGCCTGGTTCATGGCCTCCCGGGCAACGTCCACCGCCGGCCCCAGGCTGGCGTAACCGGATTCATCAAACGGGGTGATCTGTACGAAGGCAACGTCGATATCGAGGGTGCCGGAATCGATGAGCAACGGCACCCGGGAGAATGGGCAGGGGATGAGGTCCACTCGTCCCTCTCGAATGGCCTGGCTGGCGATCCATCCGGAAAAGAAGGTCTTGAGGCGGAACTTCTCCGTGTACTTGTCCGTCACGGAGATGGTTTCCCCCAGGCTCACGAGCTGAATGAGTTCCAGGTCCCGGAGGTTGGAGGCGTTTGAAGCCGTGAGTTCCCTGATCAGGCTTCGAGGTTCAGCCACCCCGGTTCCCAGGAAGATACTCATGCCGGGGCGGATCTTTGAAAGGACCTTGGCGTGGGGGGTGATCTTGTCTTTCCATCCGGGTTTCGTGGGCATGGCCATGTTCCTCCATAGGTTTGGGCTGGAACACATCGGCTCAGGAGAGGCGGTATCCTCCCGGTACCGGTGTCCCGTCCACGTAAACGCGGTTATCCCTGTCAAAAGCGAACCGGCCCCGGGCGATCATCTCTACGGTGATAGGGAAGATTTTCCAGTCACCGGCTTCTTTGAGGCGCTCCTGGTGCTTGTCCGCCACTTGCGCAAGGCGTTCAGGGTCGGCCTTGAGGGACTCTAGCTCGTCGGGAAGCGAGACCGCGACGGGTTCAGAGACAACCAGGAGGGGGCCGGTATCCACGCCCCTGTCGGTCCAGAGGGTCGAGGAGCGCAACTCGGTTTCGCCCGCGGCTATTGCATCGACAACGGCGTGGTCACCCACATACCTGCGGGTCCCGTCCGGGTTCTTGATGGACAGATCCGCGGGGTGAACGTTGACGCACCCTTTAAGTGTGGTGTAACTCATGTATCCGCCCAGGGCGATCACGTCGATTTCAAAGGCCCTGGTCAGGAGTCCCGGAACACGGTCGAAGGCCTCCCGCGCGGCCAGCCCTTCCGGGGTATTCACGCTGCGGCACAGGCCCCGAAGGCGGTGGAAGGCCCGGATATCGTAGCTGGCATAAGGGAGCCCGTGCTCCAGTCCTATGGCCTCTCCGCGCGACGCCCCGTCCGACCGGTCCGAGAAGACAAAGACCACCTCAAAGGGCGATGTTCCTTCCTCTTCTCGAAGGGTTTTTTCGAGTTCGAGCAGTTTGACTATGTTTGTTCCGGAACCGGACATGAAGGCGGCCACGCGCATGGGACGGCCCGCCTTGACCGGGTCGAACAGGGGAATAAGATCCATGATGCTTCCTCCGGATTATGCGGCCCCTTTTACCTGCCGGTCGAATCGGGTTGCCTGGACAAAGGATACCACGATAAGGGCGAAGGAGCCAGGCGATCCTTGACAAACCTGCGGACGCTTTCTATTAGAGGATTACATAGATTAAATCTCTCGCCAAGACACAAAGATGCCAAGAAAACCCTTTTTAATTTTTTTGTTTCAAGAGTATATGAAACCGGTGGAACATGGCACGAAAACGGAAGGCCGTCAGGAGGAGATGACCCTTCATGGAACTCATACCCCGTTGCCGCGACAAAGTGATCCGCCTGGTGGAAAAAGGGGTGGATATCCCCAATCCCCTCTCCATTGACCTGGACGAACATGTGGACCCGGATCGTATCTCGGGTGATGGGGTGCGGATCGAGGCCGGGTGCCGCATATTCGGGGCGGAAACAGTGATATCTTCAGGGGTGAGGCTCGGCAGTGAAGGGCCGGTCACCGTGGATAACTGTCAGATGGGCCCCGGCGTCGAGCTCAAGGGAGGGTACGCCGGGGAGGCCACGTTCCTGGACCGCTCCTCCATGGGGCTCGGTGCGCACGTACGCCGAGGCTGCCTTCTGGAAGAGGAGACCTCCGGCGCCCACTGTGTTGGGCTAAAGCAGACCATCCTTTTCCCCTTTGTCACCCTGGGGAGCCTGATCAACTTCTGCGACTGCCTCATGGCCGGGGGAACGAGCCGCCGTAACCACAGCGAGGTGGGCAGTTCCTACATCCACTTCAACTTTACCCCGGACGGGGAGAAGACCACCCCGTCCCTCATCGGGGATGTACCCAGGGGTGTGATGCTGAACCGGCGCCCGATCTTCTTAGGAGGGCAGGGCGGCATGGTGGGGCCTTGCCGGGTCGAGTACGGGAACGTGGTCGCGGCCGGCACCATACTGCGGCGTGATTTGCCGGCAGAGGACAAGCTGTTTGTAGGGGCCTCTCCCCGGGGAGGCTTGTTCGGTTTTGTCCCCCGCGTGTACGCCGGCTCGGGGAAAGTCATTGAGAAAAATATCCGCTTTCTGGCCAACCTCGTTGCCCTGGAGCAGTGGTACGAACATGTGCGGAGACCGTTTCTGGAAGGGCGGGAATTCGGCGGCCTCATCTATACCGGGGCCCGAAAGAGGCTCAGTTCTGCAAAGTCCGAGCGTATCAAGCGATTGCGCGCCATGGTTCGAAATATGAACGAGTCATCCCCGGGCATGAGTGATGAAGAGGAAGGACTTAACCGGGGAAGGCGGGAACTCATCGAGCGATTCGACGAGATCGCTATGCTCTTTGAGACCGAGGCCTCTGAAGAGGCCTCGGAAAGGGACAGGGAGGTGTTTCTCCAATCCATCAACGAAAGCCTCGAGCAAGGAATATCTTACCTGGAGGCCGTCCGGGCCATTTCCCGGGACGTCTCCGATATGGGGACTCGATGGCTCCAAGGGGTCGTGGACGACCTTTGCGGGCGAACAGCCTCCCTGGTGCCCGATCTCAGGATATTCAGGCACAGGGACGACTGAATTTTATATGTGAGGTCATTGATCTTGGGGCGACTTTTCGGAACAGACGGGATACGTGGAGAGGCCAACCTGCCTCCCATGGACGGGCCCACGGGGTTCGCTTTGGGACGGGCCGTGGTTCGCACCTTCGGGCGGGGGCGGGGCCGCACGCGGGTGGTTCTGGGAAAGGACACGCGACTGTCGGGTGATATGCTCGAGAGCGCGGTTGCCTCAGGCGCAACCTCCGAAGGCGGCGATGTGCTGCGGGCAGGGGTGCTGCCTACGCCGGGAACAGCCTTTCTCGTGCAGGATATGGAGGCCGATGCAGGCGTCATGATCTCAGCATCCCACAATCCCTTTCAGGACAACGGTTTCAAAGTTTTCTCCTCCAGCGGGACAAAGCTCTCGGATGGTGAAGAGGAGGCCCTTGAAGCCGTCATGCTGGATGACTCGTCCCCCAGCACGCCCCCCGGTTCCGCTGACGTCGGCAGGATTGTTTCCCTTAATGACGGGCGTGAGAGGTATGGGGCCTTTCTTCGAGAGACTTTCCCTCCCGGCCTTACCTTGAAAGGTATTCGAATCGTCCTGGACACGGCCAATGGCGCGGCCTTTGAAATCGCCCCGGCGGTCTTTCGAGGGCTCGGGGCCTGCGTGGATGTGATTCACGACCGCCCGGACGGCCGAAACATCAACGATGGGTGCGGCTCTGAAAACACCGCCGGCCTGGAAGAAAGGGTGCGCCGGACCGGCGCCCATGCGGGCCTGGCCTTTGACGGGGACGCAGACCGCCTCATCGCGGTGGACGAGGCAGGCCGGCGTCTCACCGGCGACCAGGTCTTGATGATCCTGGCCCGGGGGCTTCAGGAAAGGGGGGCGCCGGGGGGAAACTTGCTTGTGACCACGGTCATGAGCAATCTTGGACTTGTTGAGGCGTGCAGGCGCCTCGGGATTCAACACCATGCCTCCATGGTGGGAGACAGATTTGTGCTGGAGGAAATGCGCCGCCTGGGCGCCGTGCTCGGAGGGGAGGACTCGGGGCACATTATCTTTCTGGAACATCACACGACCGGTGACGGCATACTGAGCGGATTGCAGCTCCTGGCCTGCACGGTCGGAAAGGGCGTCCCGCTGTCCGAGGCGGCCTCGGTCATGCAGGTCTTTCCCCAGGTGCTGGTGAATGTGGAGGTGTCCGCCAAGCCCGACCTGTTCGAGATTCCTGAGACGGCCTCCGTTATACGCGGAGTGGAGGCCGAGCTGGACGGGTGCGGCAGGGTCCTGGTCAGGTACTCAGGCACCCAGAGAGTCTGCCGGGTTATGGTGGAAGGGCCGAGCGTCGAAACCGCTCGGCAGGCCTGCGGCCGAATCGCCCTGGCAGTTAAAAAGGTTGCAGGGTAATCCGTGCCGGACCTCCTGGAGCCCCTTTTGCCTTGACCCTCCCAGGGTGTTTCCATATAGTAATTTTTAATTATCCAGTGCACCTTGCTGGACGTGAGAAGGAAGCGTCGTGCGCCGTTGATCTGGAACCGATGCCAAAACCGGGACCGGCAGAGACGGCATTCGTTTTGCCGGCAGGAGTTCATTAAGGGAGGTTTTTTATGGAAAAAATTGGAATAATCGGGGTAGGACAAAGCGCCTTTGTCCGTGGATACCCCGGCTCTGTTCGGGAGCTGGCCTTTGAGGGATTCAAGGATGCCATGAAGGATGCGGGGATTACGACCAGGGACATCGGCGCGTCAGTGATCTGCTCGGCACCCGAGTATGACAAGCAGCGATCCCCGGCGGGCGTGTTCGCCGAATACATGGGGCTCACCCCGCAGCCCACCTTTTACGTGGAGACGCTTTGCTCCTCGAGCAGCATGGGATTGAGGCTCGCCTACAGCCTTGTCAAGGCCGGGCTCCATGATTCGGTGGCCGTGATCGGGTTCCAGAAGATGAGCGAGATCAGTTCAGCGGAGAGCCAGGAGCGCATGGGCCGCGGCGCCGACATCCAGTGGGAGAGTCCCTTTGGAACCATGATGCCCGCTTATTACGCCATGTATGCGCGGAATTACATGTCCACCTATGGGGCCACGCCCGAGGACCTTGCCTTGATCCGGGTGAAGGCCTCTACTTACGGGCAGATCAACGAAAAGGCTGTTTATCGCAAGGCCGTGGCCCTCGAGATGTTCAGCGACCCGGAAAGCCCCATGTCGGGCCCGGTGGCGAGCCCCCTTCGGGTGGGTGACTGCTGCGCCAATGCGGACGGCAGTTCCTGCATCATCGTGGCCAACGAGAAGAAGGCCAAGGCCTTGAGTGCCAAGCCGGTCTGGATTCTTGGGCTGGGAGCCGCATCCACGACTGTGAACCTGGCGGGAAGGGACATGTTCAACGGCCTTACCGTGGGAATCGAGGCGGGCCGGCAGGCCTACGATATGGCCGGCGTGACCCCCGGGGAGATAGACGTGGCCGAGGTGCATGACTGCTTCACCATCGCGGAGATGATGGCCTATGAGAACCTGGGTTTTGCCAAGCCCGGGGAAGGCCGGGACCTGATCCGCGGGAAGGAAACCTACAAGGAGGGTAGCATCCCTGTCAACGTGGACGGAGGGCTCCTCAGTAAGGGACACCCCATCGGGGCCACGGGCGGCTCCCAGATCCGCACGATCGTTCTCCAGCTTCGTGGCGAGGCCGGCGACATGCAGGTGAGGGATCCGGAGATCGGCCTTGTGCACAACATCGGTGGTGTGGGCCTGTACGGAAACGTGACCATTCTCGGGAGGTAACCCATGGGAAATAAAAAAGAGATAGATGCACGATTCAGCAAGTTCGGGACGGTCACCTTCACCGCCACCACCAAGGTCAATGATTTCATCGATTACCTGGAAAAAGGCAAGGTTATGGGGACCCGGTGCAAGGACTGCGGCATGATGTTCTTTCCGCCCCGGGCGGATTGCTATAAATGCCTTGACAGCAATATGGAGTGGTTCGAGGTGAGCGGCAAGGGAAAACTGGTCAGCTACAGCAAGCTGGAGTATGCGCCGCAGGGGTTCGGCGAGGACCTGCCTTACTCCATCGCACTGCTTGACTACGGGGACTACAAGGTCTTCGGTCGAATCGCAAACAGCGTTCCGGAGGAAGAGATCGAGGTGGGGATGGAACTGGAGACAGTGGCCAACGAACTGCCCAATGGTCAGCTGAATTACGTCTTCCAAAAACCCGCCTGATGAAAAGGGTCGCCCCCGGCATGACCGGTGGGCGGCCCCTTCCCCGGTTCGCGCAACGACCCGTTGACCGCGTTTCACATCGTGATGAAGCCATCCACCCATTCTTCGTCGGACTGGATCGAAGTCACCCTTGAAACAGACCCGGTGACCCACGAGGCCGTGAGCGACTTCCTCATGGATATGCCGGGGTGCGCGGGTGTCCTTGTGGACGAATCCGAGGCCCCGGTCCTAAAGGCATATCTGCCGGGTGAAGGCGCATCAACCGAAGGGCTCGGGCTTCGCATCGAGGCATTCCTGTCCAGGCTCGCCGCCTTTTTCCCGGATGCCGGGCCTTCTGCTTTCCGGTTGGACAGGATCCGCGATCAGGACTGGCGTACGGCCTGGCGAAAGCACTTTCGTCCGGAGCAGGTCACCCCCGGGCTCCTGATCCTGCCGGCATGGGATCCCGTCCCTTCTAAACCCCCGGGCCTCATCCTTCGCATGGACCCCGGACCGGCCTTTGGTACCGGTAGCCACCCCACCACCCGCATGTGCCTTCAGGCCATGGAGGAGTTTGTCCCCAAAGGACCCTTCAGCCTTCTGGACGTGGGGACCGGCAGCGGCATTCTGGCCATGTACGGGGTCCTGCTCGGTGCATCGCCGGCGGCGGCGGTGGATGTGGATGAGGCGGCGCTTCGATGGGCCGGATGGAACCTCGAACTCAACGGTCTTGAAGAAGCGGTTCAGCTTTCCTCGAAACCCCTCGACCAATGGAAGACGCCCTTTTCCATAGTCACGGCCAACCTGGCCCTGGATGTTATTATGGATCTCATGCCCTGCTTCCCCCGCGTAGTCGAACCGGGCGGCATTCTGGTGCTCTCCGGTCTTCTGATGGAGCAGGTCACCTTGGTTACGCCGGCCCTGGCCGGGAAAGGCTTCAGCATGGTGGGCGAGCTCGGGAGTGAGGAGTGGGCCTGCATTGTGGCCGAGCGACATGAACAAGACCGCCCGCAAGAAGAGGTTGAGCGTTGAGGCGGTTTTTCGTGGAGAGGATTCATCCGGACGGCGGTATTATCCGGGTGACCGGTAGCGAGGCCCGGCATATGACCCGGGTGCTGCGCATGGGGCCCGGGGACCGCCTCGTGATCATGGATGATACCGGGGCCCGATATCAGGCCGTGATAACCTCTGTCTCACAGGACGAAGCGTTGCTTATGCCGGAGCGAAGCCTTCCAGTTCCCATGCCTTCCCCCCTGGAAATCACGCTCTGCCCCTCGCTTCTCAAGTCCCGACCCATGGACCTCCTTATCCAGAAGGCCTCGGAACTGGGTGTGACCCGGATTCAACCCCACATTTCGAGCCGGTCCGTGGTTCATATCGAAGGAAAGCGGGCGGAGAGCCGTATGCGGCACTGGAAGGAAATCGCCGTAAACTCCGCCAAGCAGGCTGACCGGACGGTCCCCGCCCGTGTGGAGGTTCCGGTTTCCTTTAAAGAGGTTATGGCCCGATGGCGGGATCGCCTGGTCCCCAGGATCCTGCTGTGGGAAGCCGAGGATTCGGCCGACCTGAAAGGATTCCTGAGGCAGAGCCCCCCGGCCGATGCCCTTGCAGTCGTGGTGGGGCCGGAGGGCGGTTTTCACCCGGACGAGGTGCGTGCGGCCCGGGATGCGGGCTTTTCCCCTGTCTCCCTCGGGAGACGGATTCTTCGGGCCGAGACCGCGGCCCTTGCAGTTACAGCCGTGGTGCAGTACGAGTGGGGGGACCTGAGTCTAAAGGGCGGGCTGGAATGAGAAGGGGGACCGCGGCGATGCGGTGTTCCCGTCGTATCTACAAAGCCTCGACCAGGATTTCGGAGAGTTCCCTTACCGGCAGGTCCTTTTCCGTTGCAGGGTCTTCCAGGGTCATTACGCAGAACGGGCAGCTCGTGGTGAGCACCTCCGCCCCCCGGTCCACGGCTTCCTCGACACGCTTTTCGCTGTTTCTATGGTAGGTTATGTCGGCCTCAAAGAACATCCTCCCCCCGCCTCCCTCGCAGCAGAGGGAGTTCTCCCTTGCATAGGAGAACTCCATGAGGTCTATCCCTTTCACAGCCTGCAGGAGGGACCTGGGCGGGTCATAGACCTTGTTCTGCTTTCCGAGAAAGCAGGGGTCGTGATAGATCACCCTTTTCTCATAAGGCGTGTTGAAGGACAGGGTCCCTTTCTCCGCCATGTCTGCAAGAACCTCGGTGTAATGGAGCACCTTGATGTCGGAGTCGCCGTATTCGTTTTTCAGGGCATTCATGCAATGGGGGGACAGGGCGATGATCTCTTTCACTCCGTGCTTCTGGAACGTGGCCCTGTTTTCCTCCTGCAACTCCTCGAAAAGTCCTTCCTCCCCCATCCTTCGAATCTCGTTTCCGCAGCAGGCCTCTTCAGGGCCCAGGATCCCGAACTCCATTCCGCCTGCGTCAAGGAGCTTGGCCACGTTTACGGGGATGACCATGCAACGGGGGTCATAGGCCTGAATGCAGCAGGTGAATAGAAGGCGGCCGGATTCCGTATCCTTGACGTGGGGAATCTCTATGTCCTGGCCTTCTTCCTTCACCCAGTCCGCTCGCTTGGGGCGGGGGCGCCCCCAGGGGTTTTTCTGTACAAAGGTGTTTTCGAGGGCCTTTTGAATCGATAGGGGGATCTGGCCTTCCTCGACGAGTTCCCCTCTCAGGGCGATTATCATTTCCGACGGCTTGACGTCCCGGGGGCACCGGAGTGTGCATTCCCCGCAGGAAGTGCAGTACCACGCTATAATTTCCTCGATGTCGCGTTTGAGAAATCGCTTGCGCACCAGCTTACGAATGTTGAACGGGGTAATACCGGATTCCGGGCAGCTCCCCGAGCACATCCCGCACTGCATGCACATGTTCACTTGGCTTAGGGTCTGGTTCTCCATTAGATCCGCTCCTTAATTATTATGAAGACCATCCGAACTCGGCCATGTCGCCCAGTTCTTCCTCGATCCGCAAGAGCTGGTTATATTTGCACACCCTTTCGGAGCGGCACAAAGAGCCCGTCTTGATCTGCCCTGTGCCGGCGGCCACGGCCAGGTCGGCGATGAAGGTGTCTTCGGTTTCTCCGGACCGGTGACTCACAACGGCGTTCCAGCCGGCCCGGTGCGCCATGGTGATTGCGTCGAGGGTCTCTGTGAGCGTGCCGATCTGGTTGAGCTTGATCAGCACTGCGTTGGCGGAGGATTCCCGAATACCGCGGGCAATGCGCCTGGTGTTGGTCACGAAGAGGTCGTCACCCACAAGCTGGAGCCGGTTCCCCAGCCTTTCCGTAAACATTTTCCAGGCCTTCCAGTCGTTCTCCGCCAGCCCGTCTTCGATGGAGAAGATGGGAAAACGTTCCGCCCAATCTGCATAGAAGTCGATCATCTCGGAAGCGGTGCGTTTGGAGCCGTCGGATTTCTTGAAGACGTATCTCCCGTTCGCATAGAACTCCGACGCCGCCGGGTCCAGGGCCATGACCACGTCCACGCCCGGCCGATAACCGGCCTTCTCGATCCCGGTAAGGACCATCTCCACGGCTTCCTCGTTGCTCTTGAGGTCCGGTGCGAAGCCGCCTTCGTCGCCCACGGCGGTGGAGTATCCCTTGTCCTTGAGCACGGAGGCAAGCCCGTGAAAAACCTCTGTCCCTATGCGCAGGGCCTCGCTAAAGGTCTTTCCCCCGATGGGCATGATCATGAACTCCTGAAGGTCCACGTTATTGGCTGCGTGAGCCCCCCCGTTGAGGATGTTCATCATGGGCATGGGGAGCCTGCATGCACCGGTCCCTCCTATATAGCGGTAAAGAGGCATGTATAAGGAGTCGGCTGCGGCCCTGGCCGTGGCCAGGGAAGCGCCCAGAATGGCATTGGCGCCGAGTTTCTTCTTGTTTTCCGTTCCATCCAGCTCAATCAGGGTCCGGTCCACGAGGCGCTGATCAGTGGCCGTCATCCCGGTGAGGGCGGGAGCTATCACCCGGTTGACGTTCTGAACGGCCCTTTCCACTCCCTTGCCGCCGAAACGCTTCTTCGCCTTGTCTCTCAGCTCCACGGCCTCGTACTTTCCTGTTGACGCCCCCGAAGGGACTGCAGCCCTCCCGAAGCTTCCGTCCTCCAGGCCGACTTCTACCTCCACCGTGGGGTTACCCCTGGAGTCCAGTATCTCGCGGGCCGTTACGATCTCGATTCTCTCCATGACTTTCCTCCTTGTGCCGGCCCGAAGGCCCGGGTTCACCGCCTTAGCACCTCCACACCTGCCGGCAACCTCCTGTGCCGCCCCCCGGGACGATTCCATGCTCATCGCCTAATACACCGGAAGTGTGAATCATAGTTGATTTGCCTGTTGATGACAAGCTCCGAGACTGATACAAAGTAGCTGCTCACCTTTCCGGAGGACCATTTCCATGCATTCCTTCCCGGCGTTTGATCTCGACCCGTTTTTCAGACCAAAAACAGTGGCTGTCGCAGGGGCATCGGCCAATCCCGCGAACGAAAGAAGCTTATTTTATGAAACACTTTGATCTGATTGTGATCACCGGTCTTTCCGGTTCCGGCAAGAGCACGGCCATCGACGCGCTGGAAGATGCCGGTTACTTCTGCGTTGACAACATGCCCCTCTCCCTCGTGCCCGAGTTCCTCAGGTTTCGATCGGGGAGCGAGCTAGAGGTGCAGAGAATCGCCCTGGGCATGGACTTGCGGCAACAGGATTTCATGGAGCGGTTTCAATCGGTCTTCGAAACGTTGCGCAAAGAGGGCTATAGTCCGGAACTCCTGTTTTTCGAGGCATCGGAAGAGGTCCTGCTCAAGCGGTACAGCGAGACGCGGCGCCAGCATCCCCTCTCCCTGCGGGGAAGCCTTGTGGACGGCATAAGGGAGGAACGAAGGATGCTCGAAGCCCTGAAGTCCTTTGCCGACCGCATCATTGATACCTCCCACTTCACGGTCCATGAGCTCAAGGAGTTGATGATCAGGCACGCCCACCGGAACATGCCTGCACAGAGGATGCGGATCGGCTTGGTCTCCTTCGGTTTTAAATACGGCGTGCCCCTGGAAAGCGATCTTCTAGTGGATGTGCGGTTCATTACAAATCCCTATTTCATCCCCGAACTCAGGGATCTCGACGGCCTGAATGAGCATGTCAGGGACTTTATCCTGAAATGGCCGGAGACCCGCGAGTTTATCAATCGATACGGCCGCCTGCTCGAGTACCTGGTACCGTTTTACGAAAAAGAAGGAAAATCGTATCTGACTGTTGCGGTGGGGTGTACGGGCGGAAGGCACCGGTCGGTCACAGTGGCTGCGGAGTTGCACCGTCTTCTCGAGAAAAGCGGGGGAGACGTGAGCCTCTCCCACCGGGACCTCGAGTTGTCATCCGGTTGAAGACCGGAAAAAGATCACTCGAATTCCTCGGATTCCTCAGTGGGGTAGAAGAGGTGGAGGTAGTCCCGGCGGATAGTTTCCAGGTCTTTCCGAAGGAGGGTCTCCTCGGCCATAAAGCGAAGGGTCCCGGCCATGCGCTCCATTTCCTTCAGGCGCTCTGCGACACCGCTTTCCATGAACATCTTTTTGATCCTCGTGAACAGGGATTCACTTCCGTAGAGGAAAGTCCCTTCTTGGAGGATCTTGCATGCAACCATGCGGCGGAAGGTGTCGAAACGCAATTGCTCGCGGATCCTGTCCAGGTCCTTGACTACGTAATCGATTTCCTCCCGGAGTTGGGGGGACAACAGCATGCTGTGCTTTTCCATGAAGATGCGATCGTCCAGCCGCCTTCGATGGTCGTCGGAAAACCCGTCGTTCACGACGACGATCAAGTCGAGGTCCGAGCCCCGTACGAGCCTGCCCGTGCTGCGTTCCGGGCGGGGCACGTCGTGGGCCATGTCGTAGACAATGTCGCCGGCGAGCAGGAAGCAGACTTTTTCGCGGATAACTTCGGGATTGTCGGAACCACTTACCAGTGCGGAGATCGTCCGGTACGCCAGGCGGGATTTTTCGCGGGTAACTGCCCTGATATGTTCGGAGATCTCCAAGGCCCTCGCCTCAAGGGCCGTTTCGGCGCCCACGGGCGCTATGACCGAATAGGTGAGGAACTCCCGGAGAATCGATGGAGAAAGCCTGGCAAACCCTTCAATCCTGCGGTCCAACCTCAGGTAGAGTCGGGACACGCACCGTACGATGAGACGTGCGGATCCCATACAGTGACGCCAGAGCGACAGGCTGTCCGTTTCGAGGCCTTCAAGGAGTTCGGCCCCCGTAAGCGGACCCCTGGCTTGCAGAATGGTTTCAATCCGCGTTTCCATAACACCATTATAGCAGCGGCTGCTTCATGTCCGAAGCATAAACGGGAATCATATCTTCGAGTGTCAAGATGACGATTGGGCAATGAACGACTCCGGGATCCCCCGGCTGATCGGCCTGACCGGGGTCGGGACTGAAAAAATCAGCGCCCACCGTGTTTTTGGGCTATTTTATGGTTGATATTCAGTGCTGGATTTATTATGGTTCCGTACGATCCGGTCATTGCGGGTACCCATTCACATGAAAGGAGGAGGAGATTATGAACAAGGGAGATCTGGTCAACGAGGTGGCGAAGGTCGTGAGCACCAAAAAGGAGGCTCAGGCGGCCGTCGACTGTGTGTTTTCTTCCATCACGAAGGCCCTGAAGAAGAAAAGCACTGTGACCCTGGTGGGCTTCGGCACATTCAAGGTCGACAAGCGGAAAGCCAGGAAGGGAAGAAACCCTCAGACTGGCGAGGAAATCAAGATCAAGGCGAAAAAGGTGCCCAAGTTCGTGCCGGGAAAGGCCCTCAAGGACGCAATCAAGTAACACCCCAGGTCGAAGCTGCGGAATTCAGGCCCCCATCTGCAAGGCGCCTTGGTGGGGGCCTGCTGTTTTTCCGGGCCGCTTTAACGGCTGCTGCTATTTGCGTGCCGGCTTTACTCATCCTCTGTGCCCCGGCCCCGGCGGCCGAGATCGAGTCCCTTCGCGCGAATAACGTGACAGTGGTATTTCCTTCGTCCATGCTCTCCGGGGCCGAAGAAGTCCTTAATATATTCCCGTTTGTCTGCAGGGAATTGGAGGACCACCTGGGATTTGAAGTCGACTTCCACTCGACCGTGGTTCTGGTCGCCGACAGCAGTGAATTCCAGCGAATGACCGGGCGTTCCATGGTAGTAGCCCTGGCAATTCCACGGCGGTATACGATCCTGATCGACTGGTCGCGCTCCGTCTCCCACCCGCACCGCCTCCACGACTTGCTCAAGCATGAGTTATGCCATCTTCTTCTCCATGACAGGATTCCCGGTGCGCGCCTTCCCCGCTGGCTTGACGAGGGTGTTGCTCAGTGGGTCAGCGGCGGATTTGCCGAGGTCGTGCTTCCGCGAAGAGGTTCCGTTCTGGACGAAGCCTTTCTGTCGGGTCGCACTATCCCCCTCAACGCCCTTTCCCGGGGTTTTTTCGCGGACGACCGATCAGTGCTCCTCGCGTACGAGCAGAGCCTCAGCCTGGTTCAGTTCATTGTTGACCGCTACGGAACAGACGGTCTTCTGTCTCTTCTTAAGGGACTGGCCCAAGGAGGGTCCTTCGAGAACGCCCTTTCGAAAAACCTCTCCCTGACGACGGCGTCCCTTGAAGAGGCCTGGCTTGAGGACCTGAAGGGCAAGGCTGTTTGGATAACATTACTGATCGGACACCTCTACCAGATCCTGTTTTTCCTCGGGGCCGCGATCCTGGCGGCCGGATTTGTGCGTCACATAAGAAAAAAGCGTGCCGCAATGGACGCGCTGGATGATCCGGATTGAGGGGATAATTATGGTCGATATCGTAGCTGTTAACGGAAGCCCGCGCAGAAACGCCCATAACGCCTCGCTCTTGAGGCAGGCTGTGCGAGGGAAGAGGAGGGAGGGGGCTTAGGCGGCGGCCCGCCCCGATCGCCGTTTTGAGTCCGCAAGAGCCAGGTAGAGGGCGCCTACAGCCAGTTCCGCGCAGTGCGTGTGGTCCTTGGGCAGGGTTTCAAGATAGTCGGCCACGTCTTCCGGCCTGACCGTCCATGCCTCTTCCACGCTTTTCCCCTCCACGAGTTCGCACACCGTGTTGGCGCAGGCGTTTGTGTGCAGGCACCCGTGGGTTTCAATTGAAATCGATTGAATCTTTTCTCCTCTGATCGTGAGGAAAAAAGTGACAATATCGCCGCAGTCTCCGGTCCTGGATCCTAAACCGTCGGGGTTTGAGACTGTCTCCTGTCTGTCCGATCGAAAGGCCATGTCCAGGAACCTCAGGGAATGCTCCTGCCAGAAGTCAAAGTCTTTTTCGTTCATTTTCGACCCAACCGTCTTTGAGCCTGCCCGCAAGCAGTCACAGGATCTGCCCTTAGGGCTGATAGACGGCGTACTTGAGTGTCTTGGTTGTGCCGGCCGCATCTTTTGGGGCCGTGCCTGCGCACCCTGTCAAGCAAGGGCTGTCATTTCGATTTCCACCCTGGCCCCTAAGGGGAGGGCGGCCACCTGAAAGGCGCTTCTTGCCGGCGGATCGGCTGGAAAGAAGCCGCCGTAAACCGTATTGACCGCGGAGAAGTCCTCGATGTCCGCAAGGTAGACCGTAGTCTTGACAACACGGGACAGGTCGGTTCCCGCCGCTTCCAGGACGGCGCAAAGGTTTTCCATC
>JAWLEX010000018.1:0-38216 GCA_041685835.1 Desulfatiglandales bacterium | reverse complement strand
TCCTTGATCTTGACAAAAAATCCTCATTTCTGAATTGGAAACTTGCCAATGCCCAAAAAGCGTTTCTGGATGGGCACTATATAACTTGCCGGACTCCAGAGACCTTCGCGGCCGCTTCCCTGAGATTCCGCCCAGAAAGGCGGCCCGAGTGGGGCTGGATGACCGGCGGCGGACCGATCCGGTGGAGACGGCCTCTGAAGCGAGGAAACAGGCCTTGACCCCCATTCTCGATTCCGTCGTGCGGGTCCACGGTGAGACATGGCCGATCCTCCGGACAAAGGCTTGAATCAATATGGGCCATATGACCTGTGGGAAGCCGAGGCAATGAACTCGAACCGCCCCGATCGTTTTATTGGCTGACCTTATCCTGCTTCACACGGCCACGGACAACCGTGCAGCACGTTCCCTGTTCGAATCGGAGGGGTTTCGAGCGGTACGGATCAGGCCCGGGTTCTATCCAAGGAGCCAGGACGCGGTCCTCATGGTCAAGGATCTGCGTGAAAAATGACCTAAACTGAGAGACGGCTTTTCGCTCTTTTTTGACTTTGAAACACTCAAAGTTTGGTTTATAATTACCGCGGTTTTTCAGAGAACTCTCTCCACACCGGCCGAAACGAGGCGCGAACGAGTCCGTCCGTGTCCAAAGTGGATAATGAAAACCGGTTTTTCCTGCCAGTGCATACCGGTGCGGTTCAAGTCGTACTGCGACCATTGAGCGGAACCCTGCGACACCGTTTACCCGGAGGAGCTTCATGGCCCAGATCGATGCGTTTTTCAAGCTCATGAACGAACAGGGTGCGAGCGACCTTCATCTCATCTCCGGCCAGCAGCCGGTTCTCCGCATCCAGGGAGAACTGGAGCGCGTCAAGTACAAGGCCCTGGACAACGACAATCTCAAGGCCATGCTTTATGAGATCGCACCGGAAGAAAAGGTCAAAGTCTTCGAGGAGTCCGGAGACGTTGACTTCGCTTACGAGATCCCCGGTCTGGCCCGCTACCGCGCCAACTTCTTTGAACAGAAGTACGGTGTGGGCGCCGTATTCCGGGAAATTCCATCCACCGTGCTCACCTGCCAGCAGCTGGGCCTGCCGTCGGTGGTACAGCGTCTCGCCACCTTGCCCCGGGGGCTTGTCCTCGTCACCGGCCCCACCGGCAGTGGGAAGTCCACAACTCTGGCCGCCATCGTCGATGAGGCGAACAAGACCCGCAAGGACCACATCCTGACCATTGAGGATCCTATCGAGTTCGTTCACCACAGCGAGAAGGCCGTGGTCAACCACCGTGAGGTGGGCCTTCACACCCGGTCTTTTGCAGCCGCCCTTCGCGGGGCCCTCCGCGAGGATCCTGACATCATACTTGTGGGCGAGATGCGCGACCTGGAGACCATCAATCTCGCCATCGAGGCCTCGGCCACGGGTCACCTTGTGTTTGGAACCTTACACACCACAAGCGCGGCCAAAACCGTGGACCGGGTCATCGAGGTCTTCCCGGTGAGCCAACAGGAACAGATCCGGAACACCCTGGCGGACGGTCTTCGCGCAGTGGTCGCCCAGACCCTCTTCCGACGGACCGACAAGAAAGGACGGGTGGCCGCCCTGGAAATCATGATCGCAAACCCGGCCGTCCGAAACCTGATTAGGGAAGGAAAGACCTTTCAAATCCCCTCCATGATCCAGACAGGGAAAAAATACGGTATGCAGTCGCTGGACGACGCTATTATGGACTATCTCAAGAAAAAGATCATCTCGGCGGACGACGCTTACAACAAGGCAAACGACAAGGGTAAGTTCCGTCCTTTTCTCAGGAACCCGCCATCCGATTTCACGGAGGTTTAGGCTCAGCCGGGGAAAACCCTCGGGAGCCCCTTGGTGCCCGTGCCACAACGATCCCCGGGCACTGAGACGTTTTCAGGCCGGAGGTATAAGCAACCATGAGACGCCAACAGATTGATCACATCCTTACGACAATGCTCGAGTCACACGACAACGTGTCGGACCTGAACATTACCGTGGACAAGCCCTTCCAGGTTGAATCCTCCGGAGAGCTTATGCCGGTTCCCCTGAATCCTCCCATCCACAGGCTGACGCCCTTCCAGACCGAGGTGTTCGGCTTGAACCTGATTAACGGAGACAGGCGGCTGACCAAGAACCTGATCACCCAGGGATCCTGCGATCTGTCTTACCAGCTCGCAGGCAAGGCCCGGTTCCGCGTAAACGTGTTCTCCCAGAAGGGGTGCTATTCCACCGTAATGCGCCAGCTGGCCACGCGCGTACCCACCGTCGAGGAGATGAAGCTGCCTCAGGCGTTCAAGAAGATGGGCCGAGAGCGAAACGGAATAATCCTGATAACCGGTGCGACGGGCAGCGGAAAGTCCACCTCACTGGCCGCGATCCTGGACGAGATCAACGAAACGAAATCCGTTCACGTGGTTACACTGGAAGACCCCGTGGAATTCGTGCATTCCCAGAAGAGGTCCACATTCAACCAGCGGGAACTGGGGATTGACTTCGATGCCTACGCTTCCGGACTCCGAGCGGCCCTGCGCCAGGCCCCCAAAGTAATCCTTGTGGGGGAGATGCGCGACCGGGAGACCGTGGAGATAGGCCTGTCGGCCGCGGAGACCGGCCACTTGGTCCTGACCACCCTTCACACCGTTGACGCCGGTCAGACAGTCAACCGGATCGTAGGCATGTTCGAACAGGAAGAGGAAAAACAGATCCGCATCCGCCTCTCTGACACAATGAGGTGGATCGCCTGCCAGCGTCTGCTCCCCAGGGAAGGAGGCGGGCGCGTGGCGGCCTTTGAGATCATGGGTGCGAACCTGCGTGTCAAGGACGCCATTCTCAACGGCGAATCCGAAGGAAAGACGTTTTACGAGATGATCGAGGGGAGCCAGGCCTTCGGGATGATGACATTCGACCAGTCTATCTCGGATCTCTTCACGCAGGGGCTCATCTCGGAGGATACGGCCATAAGTTATGCGTCCCGAAAGGCAGTGGTGGGTCGGGCCATGGATTCCATCAAGGCGGCCCGGGGGGAGAAGACCACGTCCATCGAGGACCTTTCCCTGGACGAGTCCTACGGAAATGATGAGGACAAGAAGATGCGCCGGCGTTAGGCGAACCCGGAGCGGACCTGAATGCGCCCGGGCAATTCGAGCTCAAGGAGTGGGCCCATGGATGTGACATGCAGCCAGTGCAAAAAGACACTTAGAATTCCCGACGAAAAGGTCCCGCAGGGCCAGATCGTCAGAATAGCCTGCCCTGCCTGCAGTAACAAGATCACCATCGACACGCGATCGAGCCATGAAGGAAGGCCGGAACCGGCAAAGGCCCCGCCGCCCGATCAGGGGGCAGGACAAGCACCGGCCGAGGAGCTCGATTACGGCGACGACACCTCCCTCGGGTTCTACGAGGAGGGTACGAAGCTGGCCCTGGTCCTGGACAGCGACCTCGGCCGCAAGGAACAGATTCGGACCGCCGTGGAAGCGATCGAGTTCCGCTTTGTAGACTCGTCGAATACGCGGGACGCCATCAGCAAAATGCGCTTCCACGTGTTCGATCTCGTGATCCTTGCCGAGGGGTTCGACGGCCAGCCCCTGGAGTTCAGCCCCATTATCAACTCTATTAATCACACGCCCATGCCTGTTCGGCGAAAAACCTTCCTGGCCCTTCTGGGAGACCGCTTCCACACCATGGACAACATGATGGCCTTTGCCATGAGCGCCAACCTGGTGATCAACCCCGGGGACACGGAAAAGCTGACCGGAATCCTGAATAAGGCCCTGGCCGAGAACGAGCGTTTCTACAAGGTATTCATGGACACGCTGAAGGAGACAGGCAGGGATTGAGGAGCAAGACACGCGCGCGCTCAGAAAACCCCTCGCGAATCGATCCTGCAGTCCAGGAGGCGCCCCCCCTTCATAGGTTTCAAGACCTCGGCCCAGCGCGAACCAAGGACGGCTATCAGGTCGTGGGGCCCCACCGCCCAGACCGCCCCTCCGGCGCCTGCTCCGGCAAAGCGTGCTCCGCACCCCTCGGCCTCAGCCGCTTCGATGAGGGCGCTGGTCTCAGGGATCAGGGCGTCAGGTGTGATCTCCCTGCGAACAGCCATCTCCTCTCGAAGGCATTCCGCCGCCTTGCCCCAATCCCGCGCAGTCAAGGCCCTGGCCAAGCCGTGAACAGACCGGTTCGCCTTGATCCAGCCACTGCGGGTCCGGCCTGAGAGAAACGCCTGCACCCAACCGCGGTTCACGGAACCGGAGTCGTGGTCACGGCCGCTGTGGGCCACCAGAAGACAATTCGAGAACTCCCTGCAGCCGCCGGCATCCATGAGCGGTTTCCGCCTGAACGGTGTGCGGGTCCTTCCGTATTGCCACCTCCACAAATTTACACCGCCGTAGACCGCCGCCGCCTGGTCCTGCATCCCGCAGAAACCGCCGGACACTCCGTCTTCCAGTTGGTATCCCAGCATGAGGATTTCCCTTGGACGAAGACCGGCCGCGCCCCGCCGTTTTGCCAGGGAAGAAAGGGCTCGAAGCAGTGCCGTCAAGGCCGTGCTGGATCCACCCAGGGCCGAACGGGGAGGGGAATCGGAGGCTATTCGAACATGGACACCGTGGAATCCGAACCTCTCCACCGCGGCGAAGAAGAGACCGAAAGGCGGATCAAAGGGGCAGCCGCCTGTTCTTCGCGAAAGCTCACCCGGCTGGAAACCTTTGGACGACACCCGCACCCAGCCGTCCCGGTACGGCAGGAGCCTGACTCTGGTGCGCAGATCCAGGGCCACGTTTACAGTGACCGGATCCTCGCGTTCAAGAGGCAGGGCCATGGCCTTGATGTCCCAGGTCCCTCCGGCATCGACGCGGCAGGGCGCAGAGGCCTCAACCGGCTCATTTGTCAGGATTTCTCGAACGGAAACTGGTTGAAAAGACACGGTTCCTTCCATGGCCGTGAATCCGGCGCCGGGGTCCTTTTCGGCACGCGTGCTCAGGCATTCACTCGCCGGGTCCAATTGAGGGCGTCACAGGGGAGGGACCCAACGGTTTGTGTAACCGTCGTAGGACCAGCAGCCGGTGAGAGCCTTCCTGGCGGTGAACCGCGGGTTTTCCGCCCAGAAGAGCATCTGATCGTGGGCCTCGGTCAGACGGCGGAAATCCTCCGCTCGTCCACCCTTGTCCGGGTGGTGCACCTTTGCCATCCGTTTATAGGCTGACCGGATCTTTTCTGCACTGGACTTGGAGAGAAGTTCATTCACCCCTATCCGGAGGGTCTTCATGGATACCTTCTCCGTGCGGGAAAAACGCGGGCTTACTCGATGATCCGGCATCACGGCATTCGGGGGGACGGTATGATCTTGGTTTTTCCGAAGAAGAAAAAGGGTGGCGTAACCCTTGGAGTTGTGATGGCTCACCATCTCGTGCCACTCCTCCCCTGACTGGAGAATAAGGTCCTTGAGGTCTTCCGCCGGCTTGCGCCCGTTCCTGCGCCGGCATGTGAAACGGGAGATTTCCCTTGACCGAAGCGGCAGGATGTCCAGAAACACCCGGTCTTGGTCAAAGGTAAAAGCGGCGTATCGTGCATTGAAGACGCGGAGAAGACCCTTGGCCAGGGACAGGACCCACAGAATCTGTTCGCGGCATCCCGCGGAGCAATATCTCCGGCCACCGTTCATCTCGGTGGTCCCGCAGGACAGGCACCGTCGCGTTCGACCGGATCGTCCGGACGCGCATACCAGGGTCATGTCCGACGGCGGATTTTCTGTCAATCCCTTCAAGGCCTCTTCATCTCCCCCGTTTCTGATGTCTCCGAAACACATACATCCCGGCGGATGTACGAAAGAACTACTATAACCGGAAAGGGCCTTTTGTTCAAGGGAGCCGACACACACGGGCCAAGATTTTTCGCCTAACGCAAATGGCGATCCGTTGCCACCCCCGCGCATGAAAATCCGGTGTCTTTGTTTTATTGTTGGCGAAATTCGCGTTTTTTCGCAAAGTATCTTCACGGTAAAGAGGAGCCCTCCATCTTCAAAACGGTCCGGTCCCGGCTGGAACTGGGAACCGGGCGCCCAATAGGGCTCGGGTATTGCCTTATTCGGCCGGGAAGTTCCTCCTTCTGAATTGGAAACTCCCTGGTGCCCGAAAAGCGTTTCTGAATGGGCATGAATTAAGGTTTTCGGATGGTTCGGCAGGGTGCCGAAACGTTCATCCGCCCCGTCACCTCAGGCGGAAGATCTCAAGCCCCTCGCGCTTGCCCCGGAGCCGGGTCTTTCCAAGGCTCTCGAAGTTATGGGCCTGTCCCGAAGCAAGGTGCATGGTGGTCTCGCTCACCAGGATGTCCGTGCCGAATCGCTTGTTAAGGTCCTGAATTCTCGAGGCCACGTTCACCGTGTCGCCGACAAGGGCGTACACCAGCCTCTCCGGGCTTCCCACGCTCCCTGCAAGGACCTCTCCTGAATGGATCCCTACCCCGTGAGCCACCGGCTCCTCACCAAGCCGGGATCTCTTCCGATTGATCTCCGCCAACCGCTCCCGCATGTTTAAGGCGGCCCGGACGGCCTTTTCCGCATGATCCGGCAGCTCGTCCGGTGCGCCGAATACGGCCTCTATCTCGTCGCCGATATACTGGAGCACGATGCCTTGAAAATGTTTCACGGCCTGCTCCATTTCCGTAAAATAATCGTTGAGAAAGTTCACCACCTCTCGAGGGGTGTTCTGCTCCACGAACGGCGTATACCCCCGAAGGTCACAGAAGAGCACGCTCACCGCGCGGATTTCCCCCTCCGAGGGGACTTCGCCTCGAAGGATCTTCTCACTCACCTCCGGTGCCATGTAGCGGCCGAAACTGGTCTCGCAGAAGTCTCTTTCCCTCAGGCCCTCGATCATCTTGTTCGTCTCGGCGGCGATGAGGCCGAACTCGTCGTTGCTCACAACGGGGACCCGGTGCAAGTACTCCCCCTTTCCGATATCCCCCATAACGCCTAGTTGGAGATCCAAAACAACACGAAGGTTCCGTGAATACCGCTTTACGATGACGCCGCCCAAAAACAGAAGCACGCTCAACGCGAAAAAGATATCCATGAACACCCTGGCATGGATATCGTCTCCCAATCCGTCCCTGTTCAGAAGGAGATGGTTAATGTTCATGTAGACCATGAGGAGTACGGCAACGGCCATGAGAACCAGTATCGTGGTCATGAAGAAGAACATCTTCCAGGAAACGGAGATGGACCTGCCGGGGAAACTTTCCGGTGGGTTTTCGAGGCCGCGGAAAACGTCGATGAGCCGTTTTTCAAAGGAGAGAAAGCAGAGAATGCCCCCGAGAAGCCCGAAACTGAGACAGCCCAGCATTACCTTGACGGCCGTGGCCCAAGGGGCCTCAAAGACGACCAGGTAGCTCCCCGCCATAATGGCGCCGGCGAGCAGCCAGAAGAACAACTCAGATACGAACTCCCTCCAGGGGAGGGAGTAGAGAGTCTCGTTGCCGTCGGATTCAACTGCCCCGAGGCGACGAAGAGTCCTGACAAACGAATATCGCCTGGCAGGGAAGACCAGCAGTATGGGAATGTAGGTGTTCAGAGAGGCCTGAAGATACCCGAGGCCCTCCAGGAAAGGTCAGACCCGGCCACCATATACGATCAGGATCAGGCCGAAAACAAGGTGACAGAAAAAAACCTGTGCCATGGTCCTGGTTCCTCCCTTGCGGGGTGAATGGTTTCGTCCCCCTGCCCCTACATATACTTGCCTGATATCCCCAAAACGTCAAGGCCCGCGGGAGGGGATTATGCCGCCGATGAAGAGGTTGTTTTGGACTTTGACCCGCCTTCGACAATCGCGTCGATAATCCGGTCATACGCGCGGCGCACGCCGTTCTCGGACTTCTCCAAGAGAAGCGAAAGCTTTCCCCCATCCCCAAGTTCCACCATCTCGGGATCGGCGGGAATCTCTCCCAGAAGCCCGAGCCCCATTTGCCCGGAGATCCTGGCCCCACCTCCCGAGCCGAACAGAGGGACTTCCTTGCCGCAGTGAGGGCATGTCATGGCGGCCATGTTTTCCACCAGCCCCAAAATACCGAGGCCCACCTGCCTGCAGAAATTGATGGACTTCCTGACGTCCGCCAGGCTGATCTCCTGCGGAGTGGTTACGATCAGGGCCTCGGCGTCGGGTATGGTCTGGGCCACTGTGAGCGGCTCGTCCCCGGTTCCCGGAGGGGAGTCCACAATCAGGTAATCCAGCTCGCCCCACTCGAGGTCGGAGATGAACTGGCGGATAGCGCTGATCTTGATGGGGCCCCGCCAGATGACGGCTGCGTCCTTGTTCTCGCCCTGAACCATCTCGATGGACATGACAAGGAGGTTATCGTTCACCGCGAAAGGCCGGACCACTTTTTTCTCTTCGATCCGGAGCCCTCCTTGAATTCCCAAGAGCCTGGGGATGCTGGGCCCGTGAAGGTCCACGTCCAGGAGCCCTACGTGAAACCCCCGATGGGCCAGAAAAAGGGCCACAGTGGCCGCCACCGTGCTCTTGCCTACTCCTCCCTTCCCGCTCATAACCAGAATCTTGCGACCGATTTTCTTCAGTCCGGTCTCGATCATCCGGTCCTGCTCCGCCCTCTCCAGGTCCCCGGGCGTGGCCTGAATGGTCGGCAGTTCGTCTTTGTCCTTCATCTCCTTTTCATATCTCCTCTCTCATGCCTAATCGCCTCAAAATGAGGCAGGAATGCGTTTTTCCATGAAAATGCTCACCGTCATATAATCTGCTAGATGTCAGCTGTTGAGCAAAAAAGCCACAGGGTCCGGCTTTTCATTAACGGGGATGACCGGCCCCTGAGTCACGACGGTTTGAACACAAAGGCCTCCCCACGGGGCGCTTGCCGATCCATGGGGAGGCCTCCGAAGGCGACACAACAGCCGCTCTCAGATCCGCACTACAACTCCAGCCAGGAATCCGAATACAGGGATTGGCCCAGAATCACCCTGGCCGTCTTGTAATAGCCCAGAAGCTCCTTGGACAAGGAGCCCACGTCAACGGCCTCCTCATCCATCACTTTGTGGATGATCTCCACGATGTCCGGCCTCTCGCCCCTGGCAATGGCGACGAGCTGATCGTCATAGGCATCGGCTATACAGGAATACATTCCCTTCCGTTCCAGCATGACCATGTAGGTCTGGTTCAGGATGGGGCGGAGGTGATCCGGGGGACCGTTGGAGACGTTGGACAGGCCGCAGGTCGACTTGGCGCCAGGCGCAATATCCTGAAGCATCTCCTGAAAAGCCAGAAGGCTCATGAGCTGCGGCTGCTGAATGTTCACCGGCGTAACGATCCCGTCCACGAAAATATCCTCGTTCGGCACGCCGGCCTCATTGGCCGCATAAAGGAGTTCAACCGCCAGCGCGGCCCGCTCGTTTTCATCGCGCGGCAGTCCTTCCGGACCCCACATGAGCGCGATCATATTGGCCTTGTACTTCACGGCGAGCGGGATCATCTTTTCGTAGCGCTCCGGCCGGGCCATGATCGAGTTGATGATGGCCTTACCCTTGTGGGTCGCCAGCCCGGCTTCCATAGCCTCGATGTTGGAGGTATCCAGGCACAGGGGCGTGGAGTCCCCAATGGTTTCCTGGACCGTGTTGACCACGAACTCCATGAGTTCAGGGCCGCCCTTGCGGGCAGGGCCCAGATTGATGTCGATCCAGTCCATCCCCTTTTCTTGCTGACGCTTGGCCTCCTCGGCGATCGGACCCGGGTCCTTTTCCTTGAAGGCCTTTCCGATCTGCCGATTGATTACGTTCAGGTTTTCTCCGATCAATAACATAGGCTCTCTCCCTTGCGAACTAGGGTCGGGGGCTCACCGCAAAAGGCGGCTACTTCTTCATATCCTTGAGGAATTTCGGGATCAGGGATGCGTCCCTGGGTCCGATCAGGATCTCCCAGTCCGGGAGCTCTTCCTCCATGTCCCCGCTGATCGCCGCGGCGTAGCCGGGAATGATGATCTTGCGGTGTTTCACCTTGTCGGCGATTCCGCACTTCTTCACGAACATACCGACGGCGTCTCCTACGAACTTTCCGGCCGCCCATGCCGTCATAACCGAGAGGCCTTCGGTATCCATGATCAAAAGCCAGCTCGGAATCCGGCTCGACTCGATCTCCCCGCTCACAATAAAGTAAGTGAGAGAGAAATTCGTGGTGATGAGAACAGGAGAGTTCTCATCCGGCGAGCCGACCTCATAGATCCCCTGGGTCACGGTCATGGGACGTTGCGGGTCGGTGTAAATGTTTAGACGCTCGAGCAGGATTGGAAAGAGGCTCTCTCCCTTGAAATCGGACAGGATGACGATGCCGGCGTACTTGGCGACAAGAAGCGCCGCCAGGACCGATTCCATGTCCAGGTTTCCAGCCATCTCGCAGGGGAAGGTGATCGTGGGAAACCCCAATGATCGGTTCCCGGCCTTGAGGGCGGCCCGGCGAGCGGCCACCTGATCCTCGAACAACTGCTTGGGTTCCCGGGCCCCGGAGTCCAGCACCAGGTCTTTCAGGCCCATGCCTGTCAGTTTGTCCGTCAGTGCGATGAGGCCGTCAATGCCGTCGGCCTTCACGGCAAGCGGTAGGTTGTTTTCCTTGGCCAGATTTCCCAGTTCGTCCGCGTTTTCCTCGGTGGCGGCATAAACTAGGGGCTTCTTAAAGCCTGCCGACTCCACTCCCGCCTTGAGCACATCCACCTTGTCGCTCATGAGCACGAGGTTGAATTCGCTCTCCGAGGCAATCTTCTTGGCAGCCGCAGCGAATGCCGCGGCATCGCCGTTCGCGTCCTTGAGGGCCACCAGCTCGGGGCGAAGGTTCACGCCCACGCGCTCAAACTGCAGTGCGTTCCACTCCTTGAGTTTTTTGTCAAGGGTGTCCGCATCAGTGTCCGAGGTGACCAGAACTCCCAGCCCGGTCGGGCTGTAAAAGGTCTTCTCATGACGAAACATCACGGTTTCACCGCCGGTCTTAAAGGCCCGCACACCGGCGCCGATCGCCACTGGACGGATCGGGGGTGCGGAGGCCTCGGCCAGTTGCTCCCGGGCCTCATCGGAAACATAAGGGCAGGCGTCCAGTTCCGCCTTTCCCGAAGCCAGGTTCATGGCAAACGCAAGGCAGGTTGGGACCCCGCACTCTCCGCAGTTCGTCTTGGGCAGCATTTTGAAGATCTGTATACCAGTCAGTCCCATATCTTTCTCCTCATTGCGAAGATTGTTTAGAGTTTATGTTTGTTGGTTAGTGCAAATTCGCCCGATGTCACAGGGCATCATCCTCCGACAATCGGGTCCATCGCCAGCGCGGGGTGCTCTTTTTCCTTGAGAAAGGCCATGATCTCCTCCTCCGTGGTCCCCACGGTTTCATCGGCTACGCGATCCAGAAGGTCCGCCATTCCTTCCTCGTTGGCGCGCATCTCGAAACGCTCCTTGATCTCATCCTTCAGCGACTTGGGCATCCACACGAGGCGCTTGAGGCCGCCGTCGCCCTTGATGAACTTCCTCTGGGTGATGTTGAACTTTGAGTGGCCCACGAAACCCGGTGAGGACTGGCCGCCGCCCATCACGCCGGCCAAGGTGGTGAACTTCATGCCGGAAGGGGTCTCCCCGATGTAATCCCGGTGAACGGTCATGACGCCGTTACATGTCGGGAGGACCGCGGCGATGCACTCGCAGCACCCGCAGGTGGTCATGGGGTCCTGGACCAGGCTGTAGAAATTCACGTGACTGATGGCCTGACGGGATGCCTTGTGAACGAAATCGTCCACGCCCTTCCACGACCCCAGCACCGGGTCCGTGCATTCGCCCTTTTCCACAGGCTGGTTGGGACCGGTGGGATTGATTTCAAAGGAGGCCTTGCAGTCCATCCAGTTGTAGGCCCCGCAAAGGCCTGTCCGTTCGGGGCTCACCACGCATACGTGGTTCGGCGCAAAGGACTGGCACAGGGTGCAGGAGTAGAAAGGGTCCGTGCTCTCGTCGGTCATGCTCTCCACGCGCTCGTCGCGGTGCTTATACTCCTCGCGGGCCCGCTTGGTCAGCTTGTCCACGTCCTCCTTCTTGGTGTAGAGGGCCACCTGGACCTTGTCGAGAATGCTTCCGAAATCCTGGTGGAACTTGGCGTGGAGAATGGTTCCGATGTCCTTGAGCGTGAAGCCCTTTTCCACGGCCGGCTCACCCACACGGATCCAGGAGATGTCCCGCTGTCCGATGTGCATGATGCCCTGGGCGTAGTTGATCAGGTGATGAATCTGCCGCTCCAGGATGGGCTCGAAGTCCTCCTGCATCTGGCGGCCGGCCACCTGGACGTAGATCCCCAGAGGCAGGCGGTCGCCCTTTTTGCAGTCCTTGAGATCAGGGCCTATTACTTCCACCTTGCCGTCTTCGAGGGCGTTCATATCGGCCATCTTGCAGAGCTCGGTGCATTGGGTCTTGCCGCCTCCCATTTCCAGGTACAGGTCGTCCTTGCGCACGCGCTCACCCTCGAACGCGGGACCGTAGGCCAGCGGGATGTCGATCTCGGTTATGGTGACCTTGAGGCCGCGGATCTCGATGGACCTGGACGGCATCTCCTCGTGGCCTACGTTTGCTACCACATGCTCGTAGGTGCACACGCCCGTGGGAAGGATCTCGGGGATGTCCGTATCCGCGATGGTGGGGAACCCCCAGTTCACGCAACCGGCCGCATTTGCGGCCCACTCGGCGTTGACCTCTCCCAGGGCGTTGACAAAGGCAAAAATACGGTTTTTCTGATAGGCGAGCATTTTCTTGTAATCACCGGGCTCGATGCCGCCGAAGGACATGCCGGCACGGTTGGCAAAGCCCAGGGCGAAGACCGCTGCTGATATGTCCGGCCCGAAGGGCACCAGCCGGGTGTTCCACCCGAGCTGGACGTTTTCCTGCATGAGCTGCTCGGCGAAGGTCGTCCCGCCCTGGTTGGCAGCCATAAAGACATAGATGGTCTTGATCTGGTATTCCTCGGCCATCTTCTTGGCCGTAGCCGAATCCGGGGCTGCACCGACTATAGCGGCAAACCCCGGGGCGGTCCCGTCGACGAACTCCACGCCGCGCTTCCGCATGATCGCATCGTCCGCCGCACCCAGCCAGATTTTGCCGTTGTCGATGTCCGGGTCCTCCACCGAGGGCTGGTAGAAATCGGGATCTTCCACATAGCGGATGGCCTCCACGATCTCCTCGGCAAAGAGCGCCGCCATGCCCGCGTCCAGCAGGGGCCCGAGAAAAGGCAGATGGCAGTCCTTCTTGACGTGGGGCGGCAGGAGCTTGCGAGCGAACTCGAGCGGCCGTCTGGCAGAGTCGAGGTCCGTCACCTTGATCCCGGTCAGGGAATAGATAATGGGCAGAAAGTATGCGGTATTGGGAAATTCGAGTTTCTGGCTTCCGCCGTATGTCTCCAGGGCCCGCTTGAATTTTCCTTCAGCCTTGGAAACGATATTGTACGCGCCTTGAATGGCAGCAAATGCTACGAGTTTCGACATAACCTGTTTCCTCCCTTCTTAAGAGGTGTTTTCCAGTAGTAGGACGGTTGAAAACATAATCCGAGGGTCCGGATCCCCGAACCCCCGGTCATCGTCGGTTTATGCCGCATCCAGCTTCTGCCGGTCGGCCATATCCATGAGGACCCTGTCCCGAGCCTTGTCGATGCCGAGGGCCTTCCGCTTCTTGTCAATGTGTGCGATCATCTTTTGAGCGTGCTCGTAAGGATCCACCACCAGATCCCACATGCCCCCATAGAGTTCTTCCAGCTCCTTGTACAGGTAGTTCTCGAATACCGGGGCCCCACTCACAGGCAGTGTCACGCCGAAGACCGTGTAGACCCCTGCGGTCACGAAGTAGTGCCCGATGCTGATGGCCTTTTCGCTCATCCATTCCGGAGCGGATCCTGCAGCCGGGAGGTCGCTGATGTCGTTCCCCAAGCCCCCAGCCTTTACCACCTCTGTGGCCGCCATGAGGATCCGGCTGTTGTCCACGCAGGAGCCCATGTGAAGAACGGGGGGAATACCCACGGTCTCGCAGACCTCGGCCAGTCCGGGTCCGCAGTGGACGGCCGCCGACTCGGGCGTGAGAAGGCCGGCTTTGGCGCAGGCGATGGCGTTGCAGCCCGTGGTGAGCACGATCACGTCGTTCTTGATGAGTTCCTTGACCACGGTTATATGACCGCCGTCGTGAAGGGTCCGGGCGTTGTTGCAACCTACTACACCGCCGATCCCGCGGATTCGTCCGTTAATGATGTTGTCGTTGAGCGGGGTGTATGACCCACGAAAGGTGCCGCCCAGGTGGTAGTTGATCGCCTCGTAACTGAAACCCGCGATGAGATTCGACTGATGGTTCGGTATGATGACCGGTTTTTCGCGTTTCGGAAAGTTTTCGATGGCCTGGACCACGATCCGCTTCGCGTCGTCAAAGGCGGTATGTTCGTCAAACTCGATGTGGGTCGTGTGTCCGGACGCGATCTTGGCCCGAGGGTTCGTGGTAATGACCTTGGTGTGGAAGCAGTCGGCCACGTTGGCGATGTTCTCCATGATGCACTGGACATCCACCACCATGGCGTCTACTGCGCCGGTGACGATGGCCAGTTCCTGCTGCAGAAAATCCCCTGCCAGGGGTACGCCGTGACGCATGAGGATCTCATTGGCCGTGCAGCAGATTCCGCTGAGCTGAATGCCATTGGCACCATTTTTCTTGGCAAGTTCCACCATCTCAGGAAGCTCGGCCGCCTGGACGATCATCTCGCTCAAGAGAGGCTCATGGCCGTGAATAATGATGTTCACATGGTCCTCTTTGAGAACGCCGAGATTCGCCGAACTCTTGACGGGATACGGGCAGCCGAAGAGAATGTCCTGAAGGTCCGTGGCGATCATGGAACCGCCCCAGCCGTCAGCGATCGCGGCCCGGGAGCACTGCTCCAGAATGTTCTCGTAGTCCTGGTCCACGCCGATGTGGGTCCGGTGCATGATCTCCACGATCTCCCGGTCGATGCCCCGGGGGGTGACGCCGAGCTTCTTCCAGAGTTCGTATCTTGGCTCCGGAGCACGCCGGATCGTGCAGACCTCGCCCTCCTGCTGCCCCCACTGGCCCAGTGCCTTCTCAGCCACCTCGAGGGCGATCTCGTCGATGTCCCGGTCCTGCTTTTCTCCGTCTTCTCCTTCAACATATATGTCCACATCGAAGTCCGGCGCAATCTCCAGGAGCTTCTTGGTGTCGCGGATCTTGTAGTCTTCAGTCTCCTTACGGGCGGCTGCCAGAAAGGTCTCGGCCACTCCGCGGCCGTGGTCCGAGTGGGCGGCCGCTCCGCCCGCCACCATGCGGGCGAAGTTTCGGGCGGCTATGGTCTCAGCCGTGGCCCCGCACAGGCCCTTGCGGGTATCCTCACCCTCTATCCCGCTCTTGGGAAGCGGCAGGCGGCAGGGGCCCTGAGAGCAGTTTTTACAACAAGTGCCCTGAACGCCGATATTGCAGGGCTTCATGGTCTGGGCACGGTCAAAGATCGTCTCGATCCCCATGTCCCGGGAGCGTACGATCATTTCCTGGCAAGAGGGGTCCACGGTGAGATCCCGCGGATCCACATCCTTTTTCGCCTTTCCTTTTTTGACTTCTTCAGCAGCCATTTTCGAGGTTCCTCCTCTCAATAGATAGGGTTTGTCCTCACAATTTATTATACGCGACGGTGAATCCGGTCGATGTTACGTATCAAGCTGTCCACCATATCGAGTTGATCCTTTGCCGGGGTCTTTGATACAGACTCTCCTTCTTCAGCCGCGTGCCGGGCCGCGTGTTTTTCGCGTTCCTCAGCGCGCTTGCGCCTGAGCTCAAGGAGTTCTTCCCTCTCTTTTTCTTTTTCCTTTTTCCGGGCCTCTTCTTGCTCGGCCTTCTTTTTTGCTTCGGCCTCGGCCTTGGCCTTGGCTTCTTCCTCAGCCGTTCTCTTGGCATCTTCCTCTGCCTTGGCCCTGGCTTCTTCTTCGGCCTTCTTTTTTGCTTCGGCTTCAGCCTTGGCCTTGGCTTCTTCCTCAGCCTTGGCCTTGGCGTCTTCTTCAGGCTTTACAGGTTCCGCCTTGACCGGCTCGGGTTTGGCTTCCGCCTTCTTAGGCTCTTCCTTGGGCGGAGCCGGTTTTGCCTTTGCAGCCGGTTTTTCTTCCTTCTTGGGAGCCTCCTTTTTAGGAGCGGCTTTGGCTGCAGGCTTCGCTTCCTCAATGGTCAGATCCGGTTCCGGGGCCAGTGCGGCCAGGTCCACTTCTGCGGCTTCGAGGTTCTTCGAGATCCCATCCACGTCCATGGCGGATCCGCCGTTTATCATCAGTTCGATGAAGGCCTTGGTGAGACGGACAGTCTCAGGGTGCCTCAGAATCAATACGTCACTACCCGCCATGAGGTAGCACGCGGCGGAAGCGGCCTCCATGAGGATGGCCCGCTTTTCAGGATCTCCAAGGGTCGGGGCCTCGTCCAGACCTTGACCTGCTTCCTTGCACTTCCAGACCTCGTTGCCTATGTTGTTGATCATGGGCAATTGAAGCTTGTCGTCCTCTTGGGTCAGAGCGGCCATGCGGATCCTCTCCATGACCGAGTAGCTGTATTCCATGCCGTATCCTAGACCTCCGGTCGTCGGATCGATCAGGATCTTCTCTGCTTTCACACCCAGGTTCCCCAAAAGGATATTGAGCTGTTTTGCCAGGTTCACATCTATAGGGGTGGAAGAAACAACGGTATGATTGTATCCCAGCGCTGTTGCTCCGATACTCTTGTGATTTCCTTCTTCAACCGGAGCCAGGCCTACGTTCTTTCCGTCGCATACCTCGGCGATCTTTTTCAGGACTTCCTCGTCCTTCTGATTGTTGGCGGTCCCCCAGGCGATCACAGGCACGTTGACGGCCTCGACAACTTTCTTAAAGACCTCGGCCGCTTCATCCGCGCCTCGATCCTGCCCGTTCGGGTCAGTACTCTTTAGCTGGACGACGATGATATCCGCGCCGTAATCCTCTACACACTTCTTCGCCCATTTGTCCGGAGAGGAAATGACATCCTTGAACGGAGCCACTGCTGCCTCAGGCCATTCGCCGGATGGATCATAATCCCATATTTCCATGGCGATCTTCGGAGGATTGGGCATGGTTCCCTCGAACACATGAAACGAGAATGCATTCTCTCCACCTACGGTGCATGCCGCATCTCCCGTTCCGATGGTCACTTCGCCTATATTTCCGGAATAGGACTGCTCAGGAATTTTAAATGCCAATTTTATTACCTCCTTCTTGGATTATCATAGCATTCCGTTTGCTATGTGTGGTTTATGAAAAATCGATCGGGTTTAATTAGCTTTATTCTATGTGAAAAATAGAACAATAGATGAAAAAAAGAGCCCTCATTCGAGGATGTGCTAGATTAGAGAACAACGAAATGGTTGTCAAGATTTTTCGTCAGTAAAATAAAAAGGTTGTCCTTTCTATTTGAGTATATATTGTGGTTCTTTTCAGCCTGGCGCACAATATGTGGAATAAGCAAACTCTAAGTCTAATTCAAGAGGTGATCGAAGATTTCAAAGGCCGCCTCGACTGCCTTGCTCTTTTCATTAAGCCCCATTGTAGGGAGGCCCTTGAGATCGGCCTGAGTAACCATGTCGTCTTGTGGCAACATACCCTCTAGTTCAAGGTTATATTCACGACTTAAATCTTCAAGATCTTTTATTTGGTCAGCCCTTACCATGTTTACTATAAAAGCTTTTTTGCCTATATTTAAGTTTAATTCATCGGCTAATTCTTGAATTCTATTGGCAGACATAATACCTCTTCTTGAGGCATCAGATATTATGAGGAGCATATCAATGTTGTTTGTAGTCAAACGGCTGATGTGCTCCATTCCCGCCTCGTTGTCGATAACGACAAAAGGATAGTTGTCAACCAAGCGGTCCATGTACTGTGTGAGCAGTGTGTTTGCAGCACAGTAGCATCCGGAGCCCTCCGGTCGGCCCATTACAATGAGATCGAATTCATCTGTTTCGACAACTGCCTGTTCCAACTTCATCTGAATGAACACATCCTTTGTCATCCCGGTCGAAACGCCTTTTTTCATTTCCTCCCGTGCACCACCCAGGGTCTCTTCCACCTGGACGCCCAGCACCTCATTAAGGTTTGAATTAGAGTCGGCATCCACCGCCAGTACCGGCCCCTTTCCAGACGAGACCAGATAGCGAACCAGCCATCCGGCGATGGTCGTCTTTCCAGTTCCACCCTTTCCTGCAAGACCTATTGAATAGGGCATTATTTTTCACCTCCACCTGCTTTTTTTGGTTGCTATTTCTTTATGATTTTTCTAATATTTAGATACCTTAACGGAGTCTAAACACAGGGAAAATCCTTTTGAGATTATCATTGATGGGGACTTTGTCAAAAAAAAAAGAGATCTGGGAGCACATCACCTCCCGTTTTTCCTCCAAACTCCGGCCGAAGGACTTCGAGACCTGGTTTTCCCCCATCAGCCTCAAGACCCTGGACAATGACCTGGCGGTTATCGAGGTCCCCAATCGCTTTTTCGCCGAGTGGATCCGTGAGCGGTATCTCAAAGATCTCCGCGCCGCCTTCAAAGATCTTACCGACCTGAGCCCTGAAATCCATTTCTCGGTCAGAAACTGCCCTCCTGAAAATTCCGCCTTGTCTTCTCTTACCCGTACAGGCGCGATACCCTCTCCCAAACCGGATCTATACCCGGACATGACATTCGATCGTTTCGTCCGGGAGGATTCGAACGCCTTTGCTTACTTCTCATGCCTTGAATTAGCTGAGAAAAGTCCTCGTTCCTACGCGCCCCTTTACCTCTTTTCAGAAAGAAGCGCCGGAAAGACTCACCTGCTTCACGCAGTGGGAAACCGGATGATGGAAATCAGTCCTGACAGCAGGGTCAGGTACGTGCATTCGGACCGTTTTACTACGGAATTCACACAAGCCCTCCGCGCCGGACAGATACACTCCTTTCGAGACCTGTTCACGGAACTCGATATATTGCTCTTTGACGACGTCCATGTGCTCTCAGGGCGAAGTCAGACACAACAGGAATTCACTTTCGCCCTGAACGCCCTTTTAAGGAAAGGAAAAACGGTTGTCGTCGCCGGCCGTGTGGCGCCTTTCCGCCTCGAAGACATGACCCCCAGGCTCAAGTCAATCCTGAGCTGGGGACTCCTTGCAGAAATCCAGCCGCCCGGCCCGGAGATGCGTATTCAAGTGATCAAACAGCATGCCGCACTAGAGGACCTCATTCTTCCGGACGACATTATCTTCTTTCTAGCCAAATCGAATGATGATATGAAAAATCTCTTCAGGCACATAACCCGCCTTCAGACCTACATCTCTCTGAATGGAGGCAATATCAGCCTTTCGGCTGTTCGCAACCTGATCAGAGATCAGGCCGAGAAGGGAGTTGATATCAAAGATATTCAAGCCGTAACCGCTGGTTATTTCAAGATTTCGATTTCGGATCTCCTGTCCGATAAGCGCCGGCGGCCCATAGCATATGCGCGCCGGATGGCGATGTACCTGTGTAAGGAGCACACACAAAATTCATACAAGAAAATAAGTTCTGCATTCTCCAAGAAGGATCATTCAACAGTCATTTACGCCCTAAAGCGTATTAAAGAGGAATTATCCAGGAACGAAGAAGTAAAGGAAGATCTAAAAAATCTGGAAAATTTGATCCGTTTATGATCGTTGAACCCGATTAAAAGTCTACTTAAGAGTATTTTAAATGCTGATTGATCTATAAAAATTTTTATTATCTTGCAACTGCGCAAATACTGCACAAATAAGGTTAGAAAGTTAAGTAATACCAGAGGAAAAACCTTAAAACCACCGTTCACAAGTTTTTCACAGGGGGTGTTCAGGAACCAGCCGGTTTTTTCCACAAGATCTGATCCGTTTCTGAGAACAGACGCTCGAAAATCTGGATTCACACCGGCGGCCGTTGACATCGCACAATCTTTTCGAGTTTTGTTTCCATTGTTTTTTCGGTTGTATCGATGGGTTGCGGGTGTATTCAACAATTCGCACTAATCCTATGTATGATTATGAATTTATATATTTAATGTAATAATCCTCAATCGGAGGGAAAACACATGGAGATCAAAATCGACAGGGACGAGCTATTCAAGGCTGTTTCTCGCGTTCAGAGTATAATCGAGAAACGGAGCAACATGCCAATCCTCTCAGCCGTCCTCCTGTCCTCTGGGGATGCGGGTATTGTGCTGTCCGCCACCGACTTGGAGATAAGCTTTCAGCAGAAACTCCCTGCAGAAATTTTGCGCCCGGGGAGCCTTGCTATATCTGGAAGAAAACTATTTGAAATTGTTAAAGAAAGCAAGAGTGAGAACATATACATCAAAGAGAAAGAAAACAATTGGGTCTTCATCTCGGACGATCGTGCCAAGTTCAACATGGCGTGCCTTTCTCCTGATGAGTATCCCATGTTCGTGGAACCTGAAGACGTGAAGTTCGTGGATATTAATGGATCCGTCCTGAGGGAGATGATCTCCAAGACCATTTACGCAGTGACCATGGAGGAAGCGGGATTCAAGCTTTCCGGAGTTTATACGGAAAAAATAGCCAGAGAAGGGAAGACGCTCCTACGTATGGTGGCTACAGACGGACACCGTCTTTCCATGATAGACAAGGAAATAGCCCAGGTGGGTGACCTCATTCTGGACGGCGGCGTTATGATTCCCAAGAAGGGTATGAACGAAATTGCCAAGCTTGCTTTGGACGATGAGAACATTCAAATCGGTTTTCGTCAAAATAATTGTGTAGCAAGAAAGGGAGACTCCCTGATAGTAATACGTCTCATGGAAAGTAAGTTTCCAGATTATAATGCAGTTATTCCTAAAAAGACTGATTCAATAATTAGGGTGCCTCAAGAAGAAATTATTGATGGAATGAAGAAAATGACCATTCTGAGTGACGAGAGTTATAGAGGCGTTAAAATAAAGCTCAGCGAAGGCACAATGGAACTGGTCTCAATAAATCCTGATATAGGGGATGTGCAGGAAAGCCTGAAAATCGAGTACCAGGGGGAAAGCCTGGAGCTGGGTTTCAACGCCCGCTATTTTATTGACATTCTTCAGTCCATGGACAGTGATGAGGTTATTCTGGGATTTCAGGACAGTTCGAGCCCATGCCTTGTAACAGGAGAAAAGGATTCGGGTTTTCTGGGATTGATCATGCCTATGAGGTTGTAATAATACTCATAGCCATTCGAAATTACAAGGGCGGATGATTTGGTTGCGGGCTTTTTGCGACTCCATCAAGATTGCGAAGGAAATGATAAATCAGATGAGTGATATGGAAACCAGCTACGCGGCATCGGATATAAAGGTTTTGGAAGGTCTTCTTGCAGTTCGTAAGAGACCGGCAATGTATATTGGGAACACGGCTTCTGAGGGGCTGCATCACCTGGTCTATGAGGTGGTGGATAACAGCATCGACGAGTCATTGGCCGGATATTGCGACAACATTGAAATCAGGGTTCTTACGGATAACAGCGTGACTGTATCGGATAACGGAAGGGGGATTCCCGTAGACATGCACGAGAGCGAGGGGATTCCGGCCCTCGAGGTCGTCATGACCAAGCTCCATGCGGGAGGCAAATTCGATAATAAGACCTACCGGGTATCCGGCGGACTCCATGGTGTAGGAGTGTCCGTGGTCAATGCATTGTCTGAATACCTGGAGGTGGAGATATACCGGGAAGGGAAGATATATTACCAGAGGTATGAGAGGGGTATGACCGCTTCACCGCTGGAGGTGCGCGGCGACACGGGAAAACGGGGCACCCTGATAACGTTCCGGCCGGACCCGGAGATATTCCCTGAGATAGCATTTGATTTCGAGATCCTTGCAAAAAGAATGCGGGAACTGGCGTTCCTGACCAGTGGTGTCCGGATCAAGATATCGGATGAGCATAGCGGCCAGAAAATGGATTTTCTGTACGACGGCGGGATCAGGTCCTTTGTTGACTACTTAAACAAGAACAAAGCGGTTGTTCACCCGAAACCTGTTTTTATATCGGGCGAAAAGAACGGCGTGCTCATGGAGGTGGCCCTTCAGTACAACAACACATACAAGGAGAATACGTACACCTTTGCCAACAATATCAACACGCGGGAAGGAGGCACCCACCTCAGCGGATTCAAGGCGGCACTGACCCGCAGTGTGAATCAGTATCTGCAGAATTCACCTATTGCCAGGAGCTTCAAGGAGAAGCTGGGCGGAGACGACGTCCGGGAGGGGTTGACTGCAATTGTAAGCGTCAAGCTGCCGGATCCCCAGTTCGAAGGCCAGACAAAGACCAAGCTGGGGAACAGTGAAGTGAAGGGTCTCGTTGAGAACCTTGTAAATGAGGGCCTGGGCGGCTATTTCGAAGAAAACCCTAAAGATATAAAAGCCATTCTGTCAAAAGTGGTCGATGCGGCCAGGGCCAGGGAAGCGGCTCGAAAGGCCAGGGATCTGGCAAGGAGAAAAGGGATACTTTCCGATCACTCTCTTCCGGGAAAACTTGCCGACTGCCAGGAAAGAGACCCGAAAAAGAGCGAGATTTTCATAGTGGAGGGGGATTCCGCCGGTGGCTCGGCCAAACAGGGCCGGGACCGGAGGAACCAGGCCATACTTCCCCTGAAGGGAAAAATTCTGAATGTTGAAAAGGCCCGGTTTGACAAGATGATCTCCAGTGAGGAGATCAGGACCATGATAGCGGCCCTTGGGACGGGTATTGGAGAAAAGGATTATGATATTGAGTCCCTGAGGTATCAAACGGTAATAATAATGACGGACGCAGATGTTGACGGCAGCCACATCAGGACCCTCCTTCTTACGTTCTTCTTCCGGCAGATGCCGGAACTCATAGAACACGGTCACCTGTATGTCGCCCAGCCTCCGCTTTACCGCCTGGTCTGGGGAAAGAAGGAGTTTTATCTCAAGTCGGAGGAAGGGCTGAACCGGTTCCTTTTGGATCGCATCGCCGAGAAGGAGAAGGTGATACTGGAAAACGGAGAGGAACTGGCAGGAGGGAAATTGGTGCGGATCCTGGGTGGTCTCATAACATTTTATGAGAGCCTGGAAAAGCTTTCAAGGAGGGGAAACAGCCCCAGGTTTATCGAGTTTCTGGTCATGGATGAAGTAAAAGACAAGGAACTTTTCCGAAAGAAGGAATTCATGGACGGGTTCCTCAAAAAGCTTGACGATAACGGGTTTCAGGTAACCGACCTTCGATTGGACGAAGAAGAAGGGTTTTACGAATTCGTGGTTACCGAGACGCTCAACGGCGGGCAGACCTCCATAGTGAATTGGGAGTTCCTTTCGTCTCCGGAACTCAGGCGGCTGATGAGCATCTCAAAGGAATACAGGCTCCTGAAAGAGGGCAGCTACACTCTTGAAGGAGACGGAAGGAAGAAGCTGATTGAAGATCCCCACGAACTCCTCAAACTGTTGATGGACAGGGCAAAAAAAGGCCTGGGCATTCAGCGGTATAAGGGTCTGGGTGAAATGAACCCGGAGCAGCTCTGGTCCACTACCATGGATCCGGAGAAACGCACCCTGCTCAAGGTGGAAATCAAGGACTTTGTGGAGGCGGACGACATATTCAATGTCCTCATGGGCGACAAGGTCGAACCCAGGAGAGAGTTCATTCAGAACAACGCCTTGGAAGTGACCGAACTGGATATCTAGTTCAAGCTGGAGACAGGTATGGAACATGATCTGTTGACCAGGACCGTGAACATAGAAGATGAAATGAAACGGTCCTATCTCGAATACTCAATGAGCGTCATCGTGGGAAGGGCGCTTCCGGACATCCGTGACGGATTGAAACCGGTACACCGCCGCGTGCTTTTCGGGATGCACGACCTCAAAAACTTTCATGACAGGCCCTACAAGAAGTCCGCCAGGGTGGTCGGGGACGTGATCGGAAAATACCATCCCCACGGAGATGCGGCGGTCTACGACACCATAGTGAGGATGGCCCAGGACTTTTCCATGCGGTATCCGCTGGTTGACGGCCAGGGGAACTTCGGCTCCGTCGACGGCGACCCCCCTGCGGCCATGCGGTACACGGAAGTGCGCATGACGCGCCTTGCCCAGGATTTTCTTTCGGACATCGAAAAGGAGACCGTAGACTTTCAAGAGAATTATGACGGTTCCCTGACGGAACCGGCGATCCTGCCCACCACGATCCCCAATCTTCTGGTCAACGGTTCCTCAGGCATAGCCGTGGGCATGGCGACCAACATTCCGCCGCACAATCTTCGCGAGGTATGCGATGCCATAGAGAGACTTATAGATGAACCGCAAGTGACCATCGGACAGCTGGTCAGGCTCCTGCCTGCGCCGGATTTCCCTACCGCGGGGTTTATCCTGGGCCTTTCCGGGGCCCATGAGGCATACAGAACGGGCCGCGGCATAATCCGCGTTCGTGCCCGGGCATTTGTCGAGATGGCGGGAAAGACCCGGGAGCACATCATCGTTTCCGAGATCCCGTATCTGGTGAACAAGAACAAACTTCTCGAGAAGATAGCCGAACTCGTAAAAGAGAAAAAGGTTGAAGGCATCTCTGATATTCGCGACGAGTCTGACCGCGACGGCATGCGGATAGTGATCGAGGTCAAGAAAGACGCACGGGCGCTCGTGATCCTGAACAGGCTCTATAAATACACCCAGATGGAGACATCCTTCGGGGTGATCCTGCTGGCCATTGTAAACGGAAGGCCCGAGATTCTGAACCTGAAGGAGATACTCGAGCACTTCATTTCTCACCGGCGCGAGATAATCATCAGAAGGACCCTGTTCGACCTCCGCAAGGCCGAGGAACGCGCCCACATCCTTGAAGGCCTGAAAAAGGCCCTGGACTTCCTCGACGACGTGATTGAGCTCATACGCTCCTCATCCGATCCCAGGGAGGCCAAGACCGGTCTCATGGAAGAGTTTGAGTTCTCCGAAGTCCAGGCCCAGGCAATCCTGGACATGCGGTTACAGAGGTTGACGGGACTCGAGCGCGAGAAGATCGAAACCGAATATCGCCGCCTCATACAGGATATCGAGCGCTTCCGGGCCATCCTGGGCAGCCAGGCCATGGTCATGGGCATAATCAAGGAGGAAATCAAGGAAATCAGGGAGAAGTTCGGAGATGACAGGCGTACCGAGATCCTGGCGGAGACAGGTGAAATCGCGGTCGAAGACCTGATCGCTGAAGAGGACATGGTGGTAACCGTCAGCCACCAAGGCTACATCAAGCGAAATCCCATCAGCCTATACCGTGCTCAGCGCCGGGGAGGAAAAGGCATGACCGGGGTGCGGCCGAAGGCCGAGGATTTCGTTGAACTCCTGTTCGTTGCGTCGAGCCACGACTACCTTCTTTTCTTCACCAACAAGGGCAGGGTTTACTGGAAAAAGGTGCACGAGATCCCGGAGGCCGGCAGGACCTCGCGGGGAAAGGCCATCGTAAACCTTTTGGACCTGCAGAGTGGAGAGCGAGTGGCAACGACCTTGGCCATCCGGGACTTTGAAGAAGGCAAGTACGTGGTCATGGCCACGCGGAAAGGGCGGGTCAAGAAGACCGAGCTTGAGGCATACAGCCGCCCCATGAGCCGGGGTATCGTCGGGATCAAGATCAACCCCGGAGACGAACTCATCAGTGTCCGCGTATCAACGGGGGACGAGGACCTCTTTATGACAACCCGGGGCGGTAAATCGATTCGTTTTCACGAGAAAGACCTCAGGGAAATGGGCCGGGCTGCCTCGGGAAACATCGGCATTCGCCTGGAACGCGGCGACGAGGTCGTTAGCATGGAGGTCATTCGCGATGGCGCCACCATCCTGACAGTAACGGAAAACGGGTTTGGAAAGCGGACCCGAACAGGTGAATACCGCGTCCAGAGCCGGGGAGGAAAGGGGATCCTCACCATAAAGACCACGGAGCGAAAAGGACCGGTGGTCTACTCCTACCAGGTGACCGACCTGGATCAGCTCATGATCATCACGGGCCAGGGAAAGATCATTCGATTACGGGTGGCCGACATTTCCGTAAGGGGTCGAAACACCCAGGGGGTCAAGCTGATCGAACTGGCCGAAGGAGAGAACGTAGTGGCGGTGGCAAAGGTGATGGAGGACGAAGACGAATGAAGCTCATCCCGGCCGCTTTTATAGACCCTTAAGAAACCGGCGGAGAGAGATTGGCGGAACTTTCGCGAAAATGGAAGATTGCCGTGATCGGCGCAGGGAGCTGGGGAACCGCCCTGGCCGATTTGCTTGCGGAAAAGGGCCACGATGTTGTCCTATGGGTCAGGGAGGAAGAGGTCTTTCACCAGATCCAGGAAGCGGGTGAAAACCGGGCCTTCATGCCGGGCGTGCCGCTCGACCGCCGCCTCAGGCCGGTAATGACCTACAAGGAGGCCCTGGATGACCGGGAGCTGGTGGTGCTCGTGGTCCCTTCGCATGTGATACGGGGGGTTATACAGGGAATACGACCTTATATTCGTGAGGACACCGTGATCGTTACCGGGACCAAGGGTATCGAGAACGACACCCTGATGACGGTTTCCGAAGTAGTCCGAGCCGAGCTGCCGGTACACGATCCCCGGCGGTTCGCCAGCCTGGCCGGGCCCAGCTTTGCTCGCGAGGTGTGCCGGCGGTTGCCGACTGCCGTAAGCGTCGCCTGCCCCGACGGGGACCTTGCCCGGACCCTGCAGGATGTCTTTTCTACAAACGCGTTTCGCGTATACGCCAGCCGCGATCTTGTGGGAACCCAGCTCGCCGGGGCGCTCAAGAACGTCATCGCAATAGGCGCGGGCGTGTCGGACGGGCTCGATTTCGGCGACAATGCCCGGGCCGCGCTGATCACACGGGGGCTGGCCGAGATCACCCGGCTTGCCGTGGCCCTGGGGGCCAATCCCCACACCCTTGCGGGACTTTCCGGAATGGGGGATCTGGTGCTGACCTGCACCGGCGACCTGAGCCGGAACAGGACTGTGGGCCTGAAGATCGGCGGGGGGATCGGTGTCCCTGAAATTACTTCCTCAATGAATATGGTGGCCGAGGGGGTGAAAACGGCTCGTTCGGCCCACGAGCTGGGAAGGAAGGCCGGAGTCGAGCTTCCCATTATAGACCAGGTCTATTATATTCTTTATGAAGGCAAGGACCCCAATGACGCGGTCAGGGACCTTATGGCCCGAAGGCTCAAGGAGGAGCTGGAAGGTTGATGATGGGAAGGACGGTTCACCGGAGGCCGGATATGGACTCGGGAAGCAGCCTCTGGAAGCGGCGGGGAAGGGCGAACGAGGCCTTGTGAAGTTCAGGGGTGTAGAAGTCCATCTCCCCAAGCGTGCTAAAGCGCTCCCGGTCCGGATACACGGACAGGGGGTCCGGTCCCATGGAACAGAACGCAAAACCGATCACTCCGCTCGTGTAGGTAGGTACCAGGGTGTTGTAATAAGCGAAGAAAGGAAACAGTGCGGAGAGAATGCGGGACATCTCCCTCACCAGGTCCGGGAACACGAAACAAGACTCTGCCTGCAGCACCGAGACCCCTCCAGGCCGCAGGGCCTGTTGCAGGTCCCGGTAGAATGGTTCCCCGAAGATCCCCTCTGCCGGCCCGATCGGGTCGGAGCTGTCCACAAGTATTACGTCCCACGTCCCGGGGTTTTCGCGCACGAATTCCGTGGCGTCCGCAATGCGAATAGAGGCCCTTGAATCGTCCAGGCTTTTGCTGAGCTGCGGCAGAAACCGCCGGCTCATTTCAATGACCTGATCATCGATCTCGCAGAGGTCCACCCGCTCGACACACTGGTGCCTGAGCACCTCGCGAAGGGTCCCTCCGTCTCCCCCGCCGACCACGAGCACGCTGCGCGGGGCAGGGTGGGTAAGCAGGGGCACGTGGGCGAGCATCTCGTGGTAACCGCTTTCGTCGAACTCCGTCACCTGAATGTTTCCATCCAGGATGAGGACCCTGCCCAGGGGACCGGCCTCTGCCACGACAAGGTGCTGATACGCAGTCTTTTTCTCGACCAGGACCCGGTCGATACGAACGGCGAGGCCGTAGTAACCATCCAACTCGGGCTCCTCCAAAAAGAAGGCCCCGTCACGTATCTTCGTGTCCATGGCCGATTCGTCCATGGCAAAAAGTTCCTCGCCGAAGGGTTGTTTTTTGTCCTGAATAGTTTGGCGGCCCGCCTAGGCCGCACGGCGGAATTCGGTGAATCAGGTCTCGGGCACACAGTAGAGCGCCGGTTCCGGCTTGTGGCGGATCATTTCGTCAGGCAGGTCGAGCATGCCGCGTGTAAGAAGCATTTTCTGAATCGAAGCCGCACCAAATCCCCTTCGGAGAGTCTCCAGGGCGACATCCATGTCGATCTGGTCCCCGCAGGTGAAGATGTCAATTGCCGCATAACCGTACTCAGGCCAGGTGTGTATCGAGAAGTGGGATTCGGAGATGATAACTACGCCGCTCACGCCCTGGGGCGCAAACTGGTGAAAAAAAGGCTGAATCATGGTGGCTCCGGAGGCCTCTACGGCTTCGGTCATGACGCCACGCACCATGTCTCGATCGTCCAGTACTGTTGAAGGGCATCCTTCCAGTTCGAGAATCAGGTGATATCCAAGTGATTTCATATCCTTACTCCTCGATGCGGCCGGCCTGGGAGGCCTTGGGTCCCCAGGAAAAAAAACAAGCTACCATCATACTTCGCCACTAGGACGGGAGTTGGTAGCTTGCGCATAGGCCTCTACATAACCGCACACCCTGTCCTTCACCGTTTAAGGAGGCAAGGTGTTTTAGGCGGTCCGGCCGGCACCGCAATCTGTGATTCTCCCTGGCCTGGTTCCCGCCGACCCTTAATATTGAGCGGGAAACCACGTCATGGCAGACCCCCTTGTGGGAAGCAAAACGTATAAGGCCCTAAAAACACGCTATTATCACTATAGAGCCCGGATAAAAGATCGTATACTATAGTGCATCATCGGGCTTATGTCAACAGGGCGGCGAAGCGTTACGGGCTGGTCTGTACTCGTGTCCTTCTTGTGAACTCGATTATTTCACCACGAAGCACACGAAGAATTATGGAGAAGAGGAAAAAAATCGAAATTTTCGCGGTGAAATAATCCAGGAATCAAGCGAATTCTTTCTCCAACCAAGCCCTAATATCGTCTCTCAGCTTACGATACGCGGCAAGGCGGGCCTCCTGCCCGAGCGGAAGGGACTCCGGCTCTGGAAAGCCCTTGTGAAACGACATTCGACAATTAGCGAACAGCGGACAGACCGTCTTGGCCCGATCACACAGGGTTACGAGGTAGTCGGCGGGCACATCTGAGATGTCACCGGCCCTCAGGGGAGGGCGGCCGGAGATGTCAACCCCGGCCTCCCGCATGACCTCCACGGCAAGTGGGTCCGGATCTACGGGTTCGGTTCCGGCGCTTGCGGCGCGGTATTGGCCGGGGAAAAGGGCGTTTACAAAACTCCGGGCCATGGGAGACCGTACGGCGTTTCCAGTGGACACGAAGATGATGGTTCTGATCGGTTTGGGGTTGTTCATTGGGAAGTCTCCGGTTGCAGAAGGGGCCACTGTGCCGGCCGGGTTAACCGCACTTGGAGAACCCGCAGAAATGGCAGGTCATGCAGCCCTCCTCGAAACTGATTGTCTGGCCGCAATCCGGGCACGTCTCTCCGATAAGGCTGTTTTCGGCCTTCTTAGCGCTTCTCCCTGCCTTGTGCTTGAGATAGTGCTTTTCCAGCACACGGCTGATGGCGTCCGGGATGGAGAGAACCAGTCCGTCTTTCTGGAACACCGGATGTTCACCGCCGATGCCTTTCAACTGGTCGACAACGGTCTGCACATCAACCCCGGAGCGGAACGCAAGAGAGACGAGACGACCTATGGCCTCAGTCTTGGCCGTTGTTGAGCGCCCGGACTTGCCGATGGTGGCAAAGACCTCAAAGGGTTTGCCGTCCATTTCGGTGACGGTCACGTAAAGGTTGCCCATGCCCGTGACCATTTTCGTGGTGAATCCCCGCAGGGTTTCCGGGCGGTCCAGTATGCCCGGCAGGGTTTCCCCTCCGGGTTCCTCCCGGCGGTGACTGAGCACCTGGTTTTCCTTGCTGCCGTCCCGATAGATGGTAACACCTTTGCAGCCCAGATCGTATGCCAGTTCGCAGACCTTCCTGACATCATCTACAGTGGCGTCCCTCGGCAGGTTCACGGTCTTGGAAACGGCATTGTCCGTGTACTTCTGAAAGGCCGCCTGCATGCGCACGTGCCATTCAGGCGTTACATCGTGGGCCGTCACGAAAACATTTTTAACGTCCTCAGGGATGCCCTCGATGTCCTTCAGCCCGCCCGCCCCGGCGATGGCGTCCATGAGCGCGCTGCTGTAAAATCCCCGATCTCGGGCCGTGGATTCGAAGTAAGGGTTCACCTCGAGAAGCTCGTCATTGTCCATGACCCTTCTGACGAAGCTCAGGGCGAACAAGGGTTCGATCCCGCTCGAACACCCGGCGATGATGCTCAGGGTCCCGGTGGGTGCAACGGTTACTGTTGTGGCGTTTCTGAGGCCGACCTCCCCGGACTGCCGGTAAGTGCTCCGGTCGAAGTTGGGGAACACGCCCCTTTCCTCCGCCAGGGCCCGGGAGGCCTCGCGCGACTCGGCCCGGATAAAGGACATGATCTCCCCGGCGAGCGAGAGGGCCTCCTCCGAGTTATACGGCACGGCCAACCGGAAGAGCAGGTCGGCGAACCCCATGACACCCAGCCCGATCTTGCGGTTGCCCAGGACCATGTCGCGGATTTCCGGCAGGGGATATTTGGAGACGTCTATCACGTTGTCAAGGAAGCGCACCGCCACCCAGACGATATCGCGAAGGGCCTCGAAATCCACCTCGGCCCGTCCCTGACGTTCAATGACGAACCGGGACAGGTTGATGGCTCCCAGATTACACGCCTCCATGGGGAGAAGAGGTTGTTCTCCGCAAGGGTTTGTACTCTCGATTTCTCCCAGGGTGGGTGTCGGGTTGTCCCTGTTTATGGCGTCCAGAAAAATGACCCCGGGATCGCCGTTATCCCAGGCCTGTTCCACCAGGGCCTGGTAGACATCGGCGGCAGGGAGCGCCCCGGTCGGGTTTCCTGTGCGGGGGTCGATCAGGTCGTAGTCCAAGTCTTCCCGGACAGCGGTCATGAAAGTGTCAGTGATACCGACGGAGAGATTGAAGTTGTTCAGGTCTCTGTGTCTTTTTTTGCAGTTTATGAATTCCATAATATCAGGATGATCAACCCTGAGTACGGCCATGTTTGCGCCCCGGCGGGCCCCCCCCTGCTTGACCTGCTCCGTGGCGGTATTGAAGATCTTCATGAAAGAGACGGGTCCGGACGCAACGCCGCCGGTGGTGCCCACGCGGCTGTTTTTGGGGCGAAGCCTCGAGAAGCTGAAACCGGTTCCTCCTCCTGATTTGTGGATCAGGGCGGCGTTCTTGAGGCTGTCGAAGATCCCCTCCATGCTGTCTTCGATAGGGAGGACGAAACAGGCCGCAAGTTGTCCCAGGCTTCGACCGGCGTTCATCAGGGTTGGAGAGTTGGGAAGGAACGAGAGGTCGGTCATGATCCGGTAAAAGGTCTTTTCCATCTCCCGTTCCATATCCCCGTTCCCATAGTTACGCTCAGCGGCCGACACGTGTTGTGCGACGCGCCGGAACATCTGGGCGGGGGTCTCCAGGAGTTTTCCCTCGGAATCCTTCCTGAGGTAGCGCCGCTCGAGGACGGTCTTGGCGTTTTCCGAAAGCAGGAGATCTTCCTTGACGAGCATGGAACTGTCCAGCTTGACCGGGGAGGCCTTATGAAGGCCGAACTCGAGCAGCTTCGCTTCAATAATCTTTTCGAGGAGGGGAATTGTGAGGGTGCTGAGCTCCATCTTCCCTATTTCCTCTCGAAGGGCCTTGCTGATGCTCATGGCCTGATCGCTGTTAATGGGATTGGTTCGAATCAGGAGCTGCGAGAAAAGCCGGTCGTCCCAGCGGTAGGCCGAGAGATCGAACGTTCCTTCTTCAGTGACCAGGAACTTGCATTCCCTAGCCTTTGTCATTTTGAACTCCTGTCAACCCTTGAATAAACAGAGGCTGCCGGGTTGAATCGCCTCCGGCTGAGACGGTTCTTTATCACCTATGTTGAGAGTTAATAATAATAAAGTCCTATATATGGTGTTGTCAACATGGTTTCCCGGCTTATTTTAATTCCTCACCGCCAAATTTGGGTTTCACATTTCACGGGCAGATGATATACAAAAGCATCCCGGACCGGAACCTTTGCGCATGATTTTTCCAGGACGGAGCCTAAAGCAGGTCCCATCGCAAAGCAGGGATGAGCAACCGGTCGGGGGCCATAAACGGAGTGAAACTATGAAGAAATTTCGCGTGACATTTCTCCCCTTTGATAGATCCGTGGAGGTCGAGGAAGGCCTCACCGTGGCGGAAGCCGCGCAAAAGGCGGATGTGTATATAAACAACCTCTGCGGCGGCGAGGGGGTCTGTGGTGAGTGCCGGGTGCGGATTGTCGAGGGGACGGCCACACAGGACGAGAATGCCTCGGCGTTTTTCTCTTCCAGAGAACTGGAAGAGGGATACGTGCTGGCGTGCCAGACCGGGATTCACGACGACCTCAGCGTGGAGATTTCCGCGGAATCCATGCTGGATGAAGAGCAGATCATGACCGGGGAGACGCGGGAAGAGGTTGTCCAGGGCGAAGACGTGGTCGTCAGGGAGGACCCGAGCGCAAAGGTATATCCCTTCAAGCCGCTTGCCAGAAAAGTCTATCTGGAACTGCCGCTTCCTACGCTGGAGGACAACATCTCGGACATAGAAAGGGTTTCCAGGCAACTCAGGAGGCGTATAGGCTGGCATTCCTATGATATCTCCATCCAGTGTCTCAGAAACCTGTCCGATCTACTGAGGGACAATGATTGGAAAGTGACGTTCACGGTGGTGCATCAGGGCAGGGGATACAAGATTCAAAAGGTTGAGGCCCTCGACACCACTAATCGACATTACGGGCTGGCAGTCGACGTGGGTACCACCACGGTCGTGGCCCAGCTTGTGGACCTGCGCACCGGCCGGGTCCTGGGTGTGGAAGGGACCCACAACATGCAGGCCCAGTACGGAGAGGACGTCATTTCCCGAATGATATTCGCGTGTCGAAAGGACCGCTCCGGCCTCCACCCCTTACAGGAAGCCGTAGTAAGGAACATCAACGAACTCATCGACACACTGGTCAAGAGGGAAGGGATCGAGAGGGAAGAGATTTTCGCAGTGATCGCCGCCGGCAACACCACCATGAGCCACCTGCTCCTCGGCCTGACGCCGTGCGCCATTCGAATGGAGCCCTATGTTCCAACGGCGGATTTCTACCCGCAGATTCTTGCATCGGAAATCGGTGTCAGGGTTCACCCTCAGGGCATACTGGAAACGCTTCCCAGCGTCGCTTCCTACGTAGGCGGCGATATTGTCGCGGGCGTGATCTCTTCGGGAATTGCGGAACAGGAGGAGGTGCAGGGGATCATCGACATCGGGACGAACGGCGAGATCGCCATAGGAAACAGCGACTGGCTGGTCTGCTGCTCGGCATCGGCCGGCCCTTCGTTCGAAGGCGGCGGGACCACCTGCGGCATGCGTGCCACGCGAGGCGCCATCGAGAAGGTGAAGATCGAGGATGGGAGGCTCTCGTATCAGACCATCGGTAATGCAGCGCCCAGGGGCATCTGCGGGTCCGGGCTGATAGACTGCATCTATGAGCTGGTCAAGAACCGGATCATAGGATACGAGGGAAAGTTCGATCAAAAGCGTGTCGACCCCAGACTTCTTATTTCCGACGATATTCCAGGTTACTTGATTGCGTCGGCGGACGAATCAGAGTCCGGAGAGCCCATCGTGATCACGGAATCGGACATAGACAACCTGATGAAGTCCAAAGGATCTGTGTTCGCCGCCATCAAGTCCCTGGTGGATTACATCGGGCTGTCATTCGACATGCTGGACACCTTTTACGTGGCCGGTGGGTTCGGCAGTTACCTGGACGTTCACAAGGCCATCGCCATCGGGCTCCTGCCGGACATTGCCGAGGAGCGTATCCGGTTCATCGGCAACAGCTCCCTTACAGGCGCCCGCATGGCCCTGATCTACGAAGAGGCTTTCGAAAAGAGCCGGTCCGTGGCCAAGTCCATGACCAATATCGAGCTGTCCAACTACCAGCCATATATGGACGAGTACATGGCCGCGTTGTTCCTTCCTCACACGGACCGGAAGCTCTTTCCCTCGGTGGACTACTGACACCTGAACATAATTCGGTCTGCTTCGGGACGGACGGCAAGCCGCTATGCTCGAGATAGGGACTGTTACCCTCGAAAACCGTCTGGCCATGGCGCCCATGGCCGGGATCACGAACCTGCCGTTTAGAATTCTGGTCAGACGCCTGGGCGCCGCCCTGGTAACAACGGAGATGGTGAGCGCCGTTGGGCTCACCATGGGCCATCCGAGAACACGAAACTATCTTAGAAGCTGGCACCAGGAAAAACCCTTGTCCGTGCAGATTTTCGGCTCGGCGCCGGACGGCATGGCAAGGGCCGCCCAGATCGCCGTTGAGGCCGGGGCTGACATAGTCGACATCAACATGGGCTGCCCTGTGCGCAAGGTGGCCAAGACCGGGGCAGGTGCGGCCCTGTTGGACCATCCGGACCGTGTGGCGGCGATCGTCAAGGCGGTCCGGCTGGCCTGCCCCGTACCACTCACCGCCAAGATCCGTTCGGGTTGGTCCCCGGACAGGCCTGCGGGGCTCAGGGTCGCCCGGGTGATCGAGGACTGCGGAGCAGACGCCCTGACCGTCCATCCGCGCTTTGCCACCCAACGCTACTCCGGGCGTGCCGACTGGAGCCTGATAAGGGAAATAAAAGAGGCGGTCGGCATCCCCGTTCTGGGCAACGGGGACGTCTTTCAGGCAAAGGACGCCTTGAGGATGCGTGAGGAGACGGGTTGCGACGGGGTCATGATCGGGCGCGGGGCAGTGGGAAATCCATGGATATTCAGGCAGGTCCTTGACCTTGAAGCCGGGCTCCCGCCGGGCGAGCCGAGCCTCGAGGAGAGACGTTCGCATATTCTAGAGCATTACCGGCTCCTTGCATCAACTGTTGGAGAGCAGCGGGCGCCCTACATGATGCGCGGACTTCTTCTACGATACACAAAAGGGCTTCGGCACAGCAGCAGCTTTCGGGGCCGAATCACCCGGATCAAGGACTTCGAGTCCCTGTCGGCGCTGATGGACGACTATTTCGATTTACTGGAAAGGGAGTGCCTGGTGTGAAGGTGCGCATGGCGAAAACGGCCGGATTCTGCATGGGGGTGCGGCTGGCCATGGAAAAAGTCCTCGCGGAAGCGAACAGGGCCGAGGGGCCGATATACACCTTCGGGCCCCTGATTCACAACCGGCAGGTCATGAAACTGTTGGAGTCAAAGGGCGTAAGGGCCGTTCACTCGCTTGAAGGGATAAGCGACGGGACAGTGGTTATTCGTGCCCACGGCATTCCTCCGGATGAACGAAAGGCCCTCAAGGCCAAAGGGCTGCCGATTATTGACGCCACCTGCCCCAGGGTCGCCCGTGTTCAAGCCATTGTGAGGTCCCACACCCGGAAGGGTTACACGGCGGTCATTGTGGGAGAACGTGCCCACCCTGAAGTAATCGGTCTTTGTGGGTACGCCGAGGGCACGGCCTATGTGATAGATCAGGTCGAGGGAGTAAAGGACCTGCCAAAAGACTGCCCCCTGGTGGTGGTGGCCCAGACCACCCAGGACACGGGAATCTACGGGGAGATCTCCCGTTTGGTCCGGGAGCGAAATCCCAAGGCGCTGATCTTCGATACGATCTGCGATGCCACCCAGAACCGGCAGGCGGAAGTGGCCTCATTCGCCGGGAATGTGGATGCCATGGTCGTGGTGGGCGGCTTTCACAGCGGTAACACCCGGCGGCTGGTTCAAGTGTCTGAGGCGGCGGGAATTCCCTCCTTTCATGTGGAGACCGAAAAGGAACTGGACCGGGAGGCCTTTGCCGCCTTGGATACCGTGGGTGTCTCCGCAGGGGCGTCCACGCCCAACTGGATGATAAAGAACGTGGTTCGAGAGCTGGAGCGTATCAGAAGCCGCAAAGACATGCGTCTGATTCAGGCCCTGCGGAACATGCTGCGATTTTTCCTCTTCGGCCACATCTGGGTGGCCCTGGGCGCGTTTTCTCTCACGCATGTGGCGACACTCCTTGCAGGACGTCCGCCTGACCTTGTCCACCCTTTTATGGCGGCCCTCTACATCTGGGCCATGCACGTGCTGAACCAGTTTCTGGACCGTGGTGCAAGCACCTACAATGAGCCCGACCAGGCCCACTTCTACAAGGCCCACCGGACCCGCCTTATCATCACGGGGGCCGGAGCGGTGGCGGTGTCACTGATGCTTGCCTGGACGTTGGGGGTCGCGGTGATGATAGCCATGGCAGGCGTAAGCGCCCTCGGGATCGTCTACGGAATCCCCGTGGTCCCGGTGAGGCGGAAGAACCGATGGCAGGCAGCAAGGATCAAGGAGATTCCGGGTTCAAAGACCATGGCCGAGTCTCTGGCATGGGGCTTTGTCATTGCCCTGATTCCCCTGCTGGAAAACGGGGGGATCGCCCTCCCGGGGACGATTGTATCCTTTTTCTTCGTGCTTTCGATGGTATACGTCCGGTCAGCACTGTTCGACATCTTCGAGGTCCAGGGAGACATGATCGCTGGTATAGAGACCCTGCCGGTGACTATGGGCGAAAAGCGGACATTGCAACTTCTCAAGGTCGTTCTGGGCGGGTGCGGGTTGATGCTTCTTGGGGCCGGCCTGTGGGGGGCGGTGCCTGACCTTGCATTTTTTCTGATATTGTGCGTTTTATCTTTTGCGCTTACCATAAAGACCTTCCAATCTCAGTGGCTTTATCCCGGCCTGCGCCTGGAGACCGTGGTGGAAGGCAACCTGCTTCTGGCCGGTGTGGTGGGCCTGGTATGGCAAACGGTTTCATGAACGACGTCACCGTGATTATTCCCACCTACAACCGTTCGGCCCTGGTCCTTCAGGCCGTGACCTCGGTGCTGGCGCAGAACTTCAAAGATACGGAGATCCTGGTGGTGGACGATGGATCCACCGATGGAACGGTCGAGGCCCTCGAGTCCTTCTCGGAAAGGATACGGGTCCTTCGGCACGAGCTTAACCGGGGGGTGTCTGCCGCTAGGAACACCGGAATACGCGCGTCGTCGGCCCCGCTGATCGCGTTTCTGGACAGCGACGACCGGTGGCTGCCCGGAAAGCTGGATGCCCAGGTGCGGTTTTTCAGGGACAACCCCGGAGCGGTTGCATGCCAGACCCGGGAGATCTGGATTCGTCGAGGACGGAGAGTGAACCCCGGCCGAAGACACGTCAAGCCGTCCGGAGATATTTTCGAGGCGAGCCTGGAGCGCTGCCTGGTAAGCCCGTCGGCCGTCATGATCCGGCGATCGGTCTTGGAGGAGGTGGGTCTGTTCGACGAGGACCTGCCGGTATGCGAGGACTACGACCTCTGGCTCCGAATCAGCTCACGTCACCCCATTCACCTGCTTGACCAGGACCTGCTCGTGCGGGAGGGAGGCCGCCCCGACCAGCTTTCGGCATTCGGACCGGGAATGGATCGATATCGGATTCAGTCCATGATCGGGCTGCTCCAGAGGTGCCCCCTGACGGAAGACCAGGAGAGGGCCACTTTGAGGGAGCTTGCCAGGAAGTGCCGGATCTACGGGCAAGGGTGTCTTAAACGAGGGCGCGAGGAAGAGGGGCGATACTACTTGGCGCTTCCTGGACGCGCCGCCCGAAATGAGCCGTTCCTTGCGTTCCCATCCTGAAAACAGCCTTTTATTTGTGGCGCTAGTTCGTACCGTGTGCCTATATCGGCGGGCAAAGACCCGGCAAAAATCCGTAGCAAGGCCCTTGGGCGGGCTCTGGGCGCAAAGGCAGGTTTACGAGTAGATCAGTTGCATATACGAGTTAGTGCCCATCCAGAAACCCTTTTTGGGCACTGGCAAGTTTCCAATTCAGAAATGAGGATTTTTTGTCAAGATCAAGGAAATCAAGAGGTTGCGCGGAGGCGTACTGAAGTACGCCGC
>JAWLEX010000117.1:0-9595 GCA_041685835.1 Desulfatiglandales bacterium | reverse complement strand
TTATTGATTTTATGGCGCGCCCAGCAGGATTCGAACCTGCGACCTACGGATTCGTAGTCCGTCACTCTATCCAACTGAGCTATGGGCGCGTAAGGGTGAAAATCTAGCAATCTTTTTCCCGGGCCGCAAGCATTGTTTTCCTGAGGCCTTAAGGGCCGTTAACAGACCTGTAGGCCTCGACAAAATCGTGGATACAGGCCTCCACTCCCTTTTTTATGTCCTCGATCCAGGCGCTCCTTCCCAGGATGGACCGGCTCCAGGTGGTGGCATGGATCTCTTCTGAATCCGGTTTTTCCGCCAGGTTGACTCTCTGCTTGACCTCAACGCTGATATTGAACACATACACCCTGTCATCCCCATGTCCCCTGCGCATCACGTGTGCATACAGATAGAGCCAGGGACTTCCCGGCGTCTCCTCCCACTCTGCCCCGGAAAGCAGCCGAATGCCGGCGGCGGTGAGGTGTTCCCCGGCAATCCTGTGGATCTCGTTTCTCGTAAGACCGTCCTCTTCGATCTCCACCCGGAGGTCTTCCACCACGAGATAAAAGCCCGGGATCCCTCGCAGGCTCGCACGGGTCTTTTCGTTGTCCAGGGCATGGCACGGTGACACGGGTCCGGTCAGGACAAAGGCCAGGCACGACAACAAGATGCCCGCAGCCCGTTTATGTGATGCCGTACGCCTTGCCTTTTCGATCAGGTATTGATTTCCGCTTCGCATATCTTCCCTTTCCTCTTTTTTCTTGGCCCCACGGCCTCCCTGTCCTATGCTCGCCCCATGGAACACCAAGGACCCTTTAAACCTTTACGCCGCAAACGCCTCTGGCTCGCTGTGGGCTGGTTCCTGGTCGCCCTGGTGATCGTCCTGTCCCTCGCCCCCGTGCCACCTGAATCGCCGGTCGTCAAGGTCAATGACAAACTGCTTCATGTGGCCGCGTACCTGGGACTCATGCTCTGGTTCTGTGCGATCTACCAGGCAGGCACGTACCGGCGGCGGATTGCAGCCATGCTGGTGCTCATAGGCGTTCTTCTCGAAATAGCTCAGGGCGCCACCGGTCACCGGAGCCTGCAGGGGCTCGACATGACGGCGAACGGGCTGGGTGTAATCCTGGGATGGCTCGCTGCACGCACCCGCCTGTCAGACGCCCTTGTGTTCGTAGAATCGCGCCTGCCGGGCAATACATGACCCGTGTTCATGGAATTCAGGGATTGCCGGACCGTATACGCTCGATGATATCCGTGGTGGAGTAGCCCGGAACCACGTCTACGCGTTGGACCTCTCCTCCTGCCGATCGCACCACGTCCGCCCCCACTATCTCCTCTTCCTTCCAGTCCGCCCCCTTGACAAGCACGTCCGGAACCAGGACCTTGATGACCTCGAGAGGATCTTCCTCGTCGAACAGGACCACTGCGTCCACAAAACCCAGGGAGGCCAGAACCTCGGTCCGGGCATCTTCGGGCATAATCGGCCGGCCGGCTCCCTTGATGGAACGGACCGAGCGGTCGCTGTTAACGGCCACGATAAGGTAGTCACCCAACGCCCTGGCCGAATACAAGTATCGCGTATGCCCCGGATGAAGAAGGTCGAAGCACCCGTTCGTGAACACCAAGCGCCTGCCGTTGCGCCTGAGCCGCGCGACTTCATCGTGCATCGCTTCGAGGGTTCGAATCTTGGTTCTGATATCTTCCATGGGTCTTCCATTCGGCCATGGGCCTTTAAAGTTTATGGGGTAACGGCGGGCCGGGGCCCTGGCCAGGGTCAGCCCGTAGACCCGGCGTGCCCCGGATTGCAGGAGGGCCCGGCTGCAGGCATCCAGGGTGCTCCCGGTCGTGGAGACGTCGTCCACGAGCACCACGTCCCGGCCCTTGACCGCAGAGGGTGTCTTCACTCCAAAGGCGGATCTCACGTTTTCCCGCCTCCGGGCCCGGTCCAGGACCGATTGGGAGGGCGTGTGCCGCACGCGGCAAAGGGCAAGATAATCCAGTTCATAGCCGGGCAGGGCCGCCACATGCCTTGCGAGAAGCAGGCTCTGGTTGAAGCCCCGTTCACGAAGCCTTCGCAGGTGCAGGGGCACAGGCATGACCAGAGGCTCTATATCCGCGGGGAGCCATTCCCGTGCCAATTGGGCCAGCATGGGTCCGAAGACCTCGGCCAGCCGGGTCCTGCCCGAGTACTTGAAACGGTGTACGGCCTCGATTGCGGTTTCCTCATACACATAAAGGGCACGCGCCGACTCATAAGCAGGCGGCCGACGCAGGCACGATTCGCAGAGGCGCTCTTCATCCGGACCCGTGCTGAAAGGCACGCCGCACCGCCTGCACAGGGGCGAGTCCACCTCCTGCAACGCCCCCCTGCACTCGGAACAGATCACATCACCCCGGCCCGGGGAAAGAAAACCGCCGCATACGGCACAGCGCGGCGGGTAGACGAGATCAATCCACCGCCTTATCTCTTCCATCCCTCCCCCGCCTCACAAACGCCTCGTGGGAGCAGTTGCGGTTGATTCCAGGGCAGGCGTCCATGGCCTCGGACCAGGCGGCGCGATCCTCGAGAAGAGCCGGATAGAAAGGCCACCGGGCGCACCGCTCGGGCTTGACCGAGTGTATTCTGCAGCCTGTGCCGGGCTCGAAAAAGAGGCATCTGCCCTCCCCGTCGGACTTGATGGACAAGCCCCCGTAACGCATTTCACAGCAGGACCTGCAGAACTCTTCGCTTTCCATGCCCAGAAAGGCCGCGATACGCTCGACCTCTTCGGGACCTACGGTTATGCCTCCTTCCCCGTAACAGCACTGACCGCACATACGGCAGGAAAACGGTGCGTCCCCAATCCGGGCTCCTTTCTCACTCGGCGTCATGGCCCTCCAGCAGGTCTTCAAGTTTCCAGTCCACGCGCAGGCGGACCCGCCGGTTCTCTTTCTTGAGGCGGTACACCAGGTGCCCGTGCTCCAGGCCGAACATGAAAAGGTCCCTCGTCACCGCCACATCATCACGGCAGTAGGCGGTCAACCGCTCCATGTCGCCCGCGCGGAACCATTCCACGGCCTGAACCCCGTCAGCGGTCTTTCCCCTGTCCAGGGTCTCGCCGGCAAGGTGATCCAGGCCCAGGCGGAAGCCCAGCCTTCGGTGAACATCCTGGAGGATATCAAAGGTGTTCAGCATGTTCAAATCCACTGACGAGTAAGCACTCAACACGCCGTAATCAAAGCGTTTCACATTGAATCCCACCACGAGATCCGCCCTGAAGAGGAGGGCCAGGAGCTCGTCCACCTCGTCCTCGGTGAACGAGAAAAACATCTTTTCGCGGCTGTCGTAGGCCACCGCCACGGAGACCCGCATGAGATGGGTGTTTCGCCACCCCCCCACCTCCTGGGCAAGCCTCCGGGTCTCCAGATCCAGGTAGACAATCCGGGGCTCTTGGGGCTCACCCTGGCCCGCGGGCTCGCCCGGAGGAGGTTGCAGGCCCGCTTCTTCATCGGTTTTGTCTTCCGCCTCCTCGAGCGGGACGTGTCCCAGAAGGCATTCCAGAACGAGGATGGCGGCCTTCTTGTCCAGAGGCTTGTTCCCCGAACCACACTTTGGGGAGTGGATGCAGGACGGACAGCCGTCTTCACAATCGCAGCCGCGCAGGTGCTCCAGGGTGCGCTCCAGGAGCTCGCTCACCACCTCGAACCCGCGCTGGGCCAGACCAACGCCCCCCGGATATCCGTCATAGATGAAAATCGCGCCCTTGTCGAGTTCCGGGTGGTAGGGGTAGCAGATCCCGCCGATATCGTTGCGATCGCAGAGGGCGAAAAGGGGAAAAATTCCAATGGCGCCGTGCTCGATTGCGTGAATCCCCCCCATGAAGTGGAGTCCCCTGCTCTCCACCATGCGCCGTATAACCGGTTCGATCTCGATCCAGAATCCTACGGTCTCAAATGTCCTTGAAGGCAGGTCCAGAGGGACCACCCCCAGCAGTTCCCGGCCCGGCAGTGCCCGCTTCTCATAGCCAGTGACCTGCTCTGTCACCTTTAGGTGTCCCTCTCGAACCACGAACCTGCCCCTGGGCCGGCTTCGAAGGACCTGAATGATCTCAGTCTCCTTTTCCGAACGGACCCGCGTGAAATACTTGAGATCAGCGGGCCGGGCGATCACGTCCAGTTTCCTGAGATCCAGCCGCTCCACCAGGAAGTGCCCGCCCCGATGAAGATAGACCGCTCCGGGATGGCACTCCTTGAAGGCGCGCCCCTCGTCCACCGTGCCGACGGCCGCACCGCTCTTCGCATCGAAGATGGTGTAGGTCCCGCCCACTGACCGTATGTTGACGTCCAGATGAGGCCTCTTTTTGGCTGCATACCAGGTGGGCGGATCATCCGCCGACCGTGTAAGCTCCCCGGATTCCTCCAGGGCGTCGAGCCTGCCCTGAAGATCCACGGGCCAGGTATCCGAGTCAGCCCGGGTGATGGGATGCTCATCCGCCGCGCAGACCAGGTGGGCCCCGGTGACATACGGGTTGTCCGGATCGAGCACGGCGGCCTCAAAGCTTCTTTCGAACAGGTTGTCCGGATGCCGCATGAAATACTGGTCCAGGGCGTCCGGCTTGGCCACCAGGACCACGAGGGAGGCCGTGCCTGATCGGCCCACCCGGCCTCCCCGCTGCCAGGTGTTGATAACAGTGCCGGGATAACCCACCAGGATGCAGACATCCAGGTTGCCGATGTCAATCCCCATCTCCAGGGCACTGGTGGAGATGACTCCCAGGATGGTCCCCTCGGCCAGCTTTTGCTCTATCTCCCGCCGCTCCCGGGGCATGAACCCCGCCCGGTAGGAGCTGATGCGGTCTCGAAGCCGGGGCGCGAGCCGCGACGCCCATATGTGCATGAGCTCGGTAACCTTGCGGGCCTGGGTGAACGCAATGGTCCTGAACCCGGCCTCCAGGCAACGCACGAACAGGCGGGCGGCCAGAAAGTTGGCGCTCGAATGCGGGTTCAGGAACACAAAGTGCCGGTCCGGCCTGGGGGCACCGCTTGTGTCAATCACTTCCACGCGGTCCTGAATGAGGCTCCCACCGAATTCGCCCGGGTTTTGCACCGTGGCCGAAAGCATGACGAATCTGGGATTCGAGCCGTAGAGCCTGCACAGCCGCCTCAGCCGCCGGATGACCTGGTTCATGTGGGAGCCGAAGATTCCACGGTACGTGTGCACCTCATCGAGCACCACGAACGTGAGGTTCTCGAAAAGCTCCCGCCAGGACTCGTGGTGAGGAAGCACGGCCCGGTGCAGCATGTCCGGGTTGGTGAAAAGTATTCCGGGCACAGAGTTCCGGATCTGCTTTCTCCTGTAGGCGGAGGTGTCCCCGTCATAGACCGCGGCGGAGACAGGGGCGCCGCCCACGGCCGCGCATAACGCCTCCAGGGTCTTGATCTGGTCATGCTCCAGGGCCTTGAGCGGGAAAACATACAGGGCCCGGGCGCGTGGGTCCCGCTGAAGGGTCTCCAGCACGGCCAGGTTGTAGATGAGGCTCTTTCCGCTGGCCGTGGGGCTGGCGACCAGCACGTGGCGCCCCTTCCGGATCAGGTCCAGTGCCTCGGCCTGGTGGCTGTAAAACCTCTCGATACCCGATCGTCGAAGGGCCCTGACCAGTTCCGGGCCCATGGAGGGAACATCCGCATAGGATGCGGCCTCGGCCCGAAGGTGACGATGGTGGACAAACGCCTCACCTAACTCGCGGTCCTCCTGCATTTCACGGATGTAGTCTTCAATCTCCACGGCTGATCCCCGCATAATCGGCTTCGTTATCCCCTTCCGGACGCCTTGCCTCATCGACAATAACGGGGCAAGGGCCCACGAACAGGCTTTCCATCAATACCATAAGGCCCGCCGCCTGTTCAGCACTTTTTGGTGCTCATCCATAAACGGTCTTTTTTGCCGGGCGGGGCCGGGGGTTTTCTGTAAAACTGCCCACGGAGGAATACCCTATTCCAGTTTTCACAAAAAAGGATGACTTATGATTGGGAACGTGTTAAGATCCCGTGCAGATCACCCCCTATTTCCCATCTTATTTATGGAGTAATCGGAAATGGACACCAAAGACAAAGCCCATCTTAAAATCAGCCTCAAGTATGGCAAGGGTGACCTCATCATGAAGGAGGGCGATTACGGGGTCTCTATTTACAAGGTTAATAAGGGGCACGTGCGGGTTTCTCAACAGCAGGGAGAAATGGACGTCGCCCTTGCCTCCCTGGGACCGGGTGAAATTTTCGGGGAGATGGCGTTCCTGAACAAGGCTGTGGAGACTCGCTCGGCATCGGTCCGGGCCATGGATGACGTGGAACTGGAGGTGATGCACCCCAAAATCCTGTCCAGCGAATACGAGGGCATGCCACCGATCCTCCGCTATATCACGAACCAGACCCTGAACCGCCTGGCCCGAATGAACAAGATGTACACACAACTCCTCAAAAAAACGGAATTGACCAAGGCCCGGGATCTAAGGGAGCCGGAAACCAACAAGAGGCAGTACTATCGAAAGCCCCTCCATCAGGCATGTGTGTACCGGCCGGTCCGGGGCTCCGGCAAGGTCCGGCTCGAGGGCCAAATCACCGACATCAGCGTGGGGGGCGTCGGGATGGATGTGAGCGCCGGTAATACCTTGAAAATACCTCATGAGCCCGGGGACGAGTTCGCAATCCATACCACGCTTCCCAACGGCCGCGAGGTCGACCTGGTGGGGAAAATCCGGGGGGTCGCAAAAACCAGCACTCCCGGACGGCTTAAGCTCGGGATGCAATTTACCGGACTCAACGGGGAGTCCTCGAAAACGCTCGGCTTCTTTATGATGTCCTAGTCGCCGCCCCCGCAGAAATGCTTTCATTGCCCGGCGGTTTGTCTATTGTGGAAACGATTGTTCCCTCATGGAAACCGGCCGGACCCTCTGGAGGACCAAATGACCGTCAACAGCCTCCTGTACGGCTACATGGTGGACGAGTTGGACTACCCGGACAAAAAGGTTATCATTGAGGAAGGCAGTATCGGGGACTGGGTCTATGTTGTGCTGGAAGGCCGGGTCAAGGTCAAGAAGAAAACCGCCAAGGGCTTTGTCACCCTGTTCACCTTGGAGGAGGGGGGGATCTTCGGTGAAATACCCCTTTTTCTCAAGCGTGACAGGGTTCGAACCACCACGATTCAGGCCGACGGCCCCGTAAAGGTGGGCATCCTGGACACAGCACGCCTGGACAGGGAATTCGAGCTGCTCTCACCTCAACTCAAGGGGCTCATCAAGACGCTGGCCCGGCGGTTCTCAGAGACCGTCGACAATGTCGGCCGGTTGGCCTCCGCCTAGTCTTCATCCATCTCACAACGCGCGGACTCCACCCTCTCCTGAGTCCTCTCCCACTCCGCCATAAGGTCTTCCAGTTCGTGTTTTACCCGGTCGTACTCCCTGAGCAGAGGCACGCCTCTACTCTCATCCTTGAAGACTTCAGGATCAGCCAGATCCCGTTCGATTTCCTTTTGACGAGTCTCCAGTCGCTGAATATTCTCCTCCGCCCTTCGAAGGGATGTCTCCAGGGGTCCGAGCACTTCCTGCACACGCCTCCTCTTCTCCGCCCTCTCCCTCCGAAGGTCCTTCCGGCTCTGCCGCGAAGCGTCCCGGTACTCGACCGGCTCCTCCGGTGCGGCCGCTGCAGCCGCCTCGTTTCGGGCCAGGTGTGCCTCGTATTCCTCCAGGGTCCCGGGGTACTCAATGACCTCCCCCCCTCTAAGGTCCCAGATCTTGGTGGCCAGCCGGTTCACAAAAGCCAGGTTGTGTGAGACAAACAGGAGCGTCCCGTCGTACTCGGCCAGGGCGTCGATCAGGGCCTCCGAAGAGAAAAGGTCGAGATGATTTGTAGGTTCGTCCATCACAAGGAAGTTTCCAGGCTTGACCATGATCCGGGCCAGGCATACCCGCGCCTTTTCCCCGCCCGATAACACCCCCACGACCTTGTCCACATCTTCCCCGGGGAAGAGAAAGGCGCCGCAAACACCCCGCACGAAACTCACCGATTCGTGCGGCACCACCCGGTAAACCTCCTCGAGAACGCTTCTTTGCGGGTCGAGCATCTCCGAGTGGTGCTGGGCGTAGTAGCTCCTGGTAACGCCGTGGCCCAGTCGAATCCCGCCATCGTCCGGCTCGACCTCTCCCTCCACTATCCTTAGAAGCGTGGTCTTCCCGGATCCGTTGGGGCCTATAACGGCCACCTTCTCCCCTCGAAGAACGGTCAGGTCGAGGTCGTCATAAAGCATCCTGTCCCCGTACCGCTTGCTCACCCTGTTGATCTCCAGCACAATCCGTCCGCTGTGCGGGATCTTTGGAAAACGGAACCGAACGGTCTTTCTCCCGCTGTGGGTCTTGACCAGCTCCATCTTCTTGACGAGCTTGAGCTTGCTCTGTGCCTGCCTCGCCTTGCTGGCCTTGGAACGAAAGCGTTCTATGAATCTCTGTGCCTCCCTGACCTTTGTTTCCTGGTTGCGGGCGCGATTCTCCAGGGTCTTCCTCTCCTCCTCACGGGCCTCCAGGTAGGCATCAAAATTGCCGCTGTAAAACCGCAGGCCTTCCGGCTCGAAGCTGATTACCCGCCTGATTCTCCGGTTGAGAAAATCCCGGTCGTGGCAGACCAGGATGAGTGCGCCCGGAAAGCCGTCCAGATATTGCTCCAGCCAGCGTACCGAAGGGATATCAAGGTGATTAGTGGGCTCGTCCAAGAGCATGAGGTCGGGCTTGCGATAGAGGAGCGAGGCCAGGGCGGCGCGCATCTTCCAGCCGCCGCTCAGGGATGACACCGGCCGAGTAAACTCCTCCTCGGAAAAACCGAGACCGGAAAGGATCTTCTCGGCCTCGTGAACGGGATAGAGGACTTCCAGGTCCCCCATCTCCGCATGAATCTCGGCCAGCCGCACGGCAAGCCTTTCCTGTTTGCTCTGCGAAGAGCATTGGGCCAGCCCTTCTTCGATTCTCCGGGTCTCCTCTTGCAGCCGGACCCGGCCGGGGACGCTCCCGAGAACAAAGCGGAGAAGTTCACCTTCCACGGCCCCCTGAACGTCCTGAGGGAGATAGCCGGTTCGTACGCCGTCCCCAAATCGCACGGTTCCGGCCTGGGGCGACGCCTCACCGCAGAGGAGGCGCAAGAGCGTGGTCTTCCCGGACCCGTTCGGTCCCACCAGCCCGATCTTGTCGCCTTTCTCCACCTGGAACCCGACTCCCTCGAACAGGACGCGGCCCGAATAACCGTGTGAGAGGTTGATGATGTGTGCAACACTCATGATTGAAAATATACCCCCATACCCAAAGCTTCATCGGACCCCAAGGACGAGAGACCCGGACGCTTATGCGTCCGGCGGATAAATCGATTCCCGTTCTTGCCCGTTGTTCCCTGTGCGGGTTATAATAAAGTATAATACGCAGTTAGTGCCCGCCCAGAAACGCTTTTTGGGCACCAGCAAGTTTCCAATTCAGAAATGAGGATTTTTTGTCAAGCCCAAGGACCATTCCGCAGGATAGCGGAATGGGACGCCCGTCAGGGCGCCCGAAGGGCGAGGGCCATGGATGGCCCGAGTCAAATCAAGAGGTTGCGCGGA
>JAWLEX010000116.1:0-9660 GCA_041685835.1 Desulfatiglandales bacterium | reverse complement strand
GACACCGACACAGACACCGACACCGCTAAAACCGGCACCGGCCACCCCCTTGACCGGGGCATTTGCAGGTAGAACGCAAGGAGCAAGGCGTGATGAGCCGTCAAATCTTCGGACAATACATCCCCCGAAGGTCAGTGATACACACCCTTGACCCGAGGATCAAGATCGGAGGGGCCGTGGTCCTGAGCTTGATCGTCCTTCAGGGGGGGTTTTTTACCTGCGCCATGATCTCTCTGTCCCTCTTAATCCTGGTTTCGGCCTCGTGGATCCCCTTCCCCCGCCTCCTGTCCGCCCTCAGGCCTGCACGCATATTCCTGGCCCTGCTCTTCGTCCTGCACCTCCTCTTCACAGAAGGGGCCCCCATTCCCCCGTTTGAAGGCCTGCCGGTGACCGCCACAATGGAAGGGCTCCTTAAGGGACTTCTCGTGTCCTGGCAGTTTGCCGTGCTTCTTTGCACCGGGGCCCTCCTTACCATGACCACGTCCCCCGGAGAACTCGTAAGCGGCCTCGAACGGATCCTGCGCCCCTTGAGGATCATTGGAATCCGGTCTCACGATATCGCCCTCATGGTCTCCCTGGCCCTCCGGTTCGTTCCCACCCTTATCGAAGAGATGGATCGCATTCGCGAGGCACAGGCGGCCAGGGGCGCCTCGTTTCGAGGAGGGCTGGCACACCGATCCCGTTGCGCCGCCTCCATGCTTATGCCGGTGGCGCTGGGGGCGTTTCGCCGGGGTGACGAGCTGGCTGCAGCCATAGAGGCTCGGGGATATTGCGGCGGTCCGAGGGCCGGCCTGCGAGAGCTCCGGCTGACAGGCCGGGACTACACTGCGGCCGCCCTGGCCCTCCTCGTCCTGGGGGTAATAGCAGGAGGAGACCTGTTTTTGTTCGGTCCCTGAATCGTCGCTTATGCTCCCCCTTTTCGTGAACCGCCTTTTCACGGACCTTTGTCATGAGAAACTTCTTCCTTGTCTTCCTTGGGGCTGTATTGCTTTTCCAGTCGAGTGGAACCGCTCTTGCGTCCTCCGACTCCAATCTCCTTGACCGGGCCCTGGAGGCGGCGGCCCTGACCCGCGACGACGTCTTCATGCGCCTGGAAGGCCGCACATCCTTGAAGGGTTCTCCCCTGTTCGAACGCTGGATGGCGTCTCCTCTGGATGCTCCGGCCGAGGGGCAGCAGCTCGCTGAACACATGCTTTTACGCATTTCCGATCCCTACAAGTGGCTGTCTGACATGGCCCTGCTCGAGGGAATGGACCCGCCGTCCCTGAAAGCCCCTCCCGTACCCGGCCGCTGGTCCCTGCCCTCGAGCCTGTCCCCCGGGGAAAATAATGCGGTATCAGGTATTCTGGACGCAGTCTCAACAGCCCGGCAAGACCTCGGCGAGGCCTTCGGCACCCTCACGCCCTCAGAAATTCAACTGATTGAACAGCGCCTGTACCCTGCAGCCCTGACCCACAGCCCGGAGGATGATCCGGTGCATGATCCGGACTTTGTGGAGGAGACGCGTAAAGCGATTCAAGCGGCGGAACGCGTGGACCGCGAAGCGATTCTCCGGGCCGGAGTCATGGTGGCCCGGGCCGCCTGGGCCGCGGTTGCACTGCTCTTTGGGGACGAGGCCTTTCTTACCCGCCCGGACCCAATCCAATTCCGGACAGCCCTCGGAGACGTACGCATAGGAAGCGCAGGGCCGGATGTCCACGAAGGCCCGGTCCTGCTCATAATCGACCCCGGGGGGGACGATCTCTACCTGGGCCGGGTGGCCTCGGCCGGCCCTGAAGAATGCAGCGTGCTCATTGATTTCAAGGGTAATGACGTCTACACCGGGGAGGACCTTACCCAGGGCGCCGCCGTCAGGGGCGTGGGAATTCTCATGGACCTGGAAGGGGACGATGTCTACCGGGCGGGAAACAGTGCACAGGGGGCCTCTGTGTTCGGCTTGGGCCTGCTGCTGGATTCACAGGGCAGTGATCATTATATCGGAGACTGTTTTGTCCAGGCGGCCGCCGCCTGGGGATATGCCGGGCTCCTGGACCTCGAGGGAGACGACCTTTACCGGTGCGCTTCGAAAGGCCAGGCCTACACCTGGCTGCGCGGCGCTTCCTGCCTTGTCGACGCCTGCGGGGATGACCGCTATTTGGCCGGAGCCGGAAGGCCGGACCCCAGGGAATCCAACATGAGCCAGAGCTTCGCACAGGGCTTTGCCATGGGTTTCCGCAACTTCTGTGCCGGAGGCACGGCCCTGCTGGCGGACGGAGCGGGCAACGACGTATACCAGAGCGGGTATTTCGGCCAGGGTGCCTCATACTGGATGGGAACGGGCATGCTTTATGACAGATCGGGGAGCGACTCCTACCTGGCAAGGCGTTACGCCCAGGGCGCAGGCATCCATCTCTCCTTCGGCATGCTCCTGGACAGGGGCGGCGACGACACCACGGTCTCCTGGGGGGTGAGCCAGGGATGCGGGCATGATCTGGGTGTGGGCATCCTTATCAACGACTCGGGCAATGACACTTACGTATCGGACTGGTTGAGCCTGGGTGCGTCCGAGGCGAACGGCATAGGGATCTTCGCGGACAACCGGGGGAATGACGGGTATGAGACCCGCGCGGGGGCGGGCGTAGGACGGCTCATTCCGGCCCGCAGGTCCGGGGGCCTGGGCCTGTTTCTGGACGCGGAGGGACAGGATCGCTACTCCAAGCGCGGAGCAAACGACTACACATGGTTTTCAAACCGCTGGGGCGTAGGCATGGATGCGGAGGCGGACGGGATAAGCGGTTTGAACCTCCCTCCGGTCGAGGACCTTGATCCGGCCTGCCCCGTGCCGGCGGAAGAGAGACGCTCGGCCGAGGCCGCGCGTCTTACAAAGGCCCTGTCCGAGGCGCAAGGGCTTTCCCCACCCGCCCGGGTGGAGGCGGTCCTGTCCGTGGCCGCCCACTGGGGCCTGGAAAAGGACCTGCCCCAAAAGGCCCGAAAAGAGCTGTCGGCCATGGATCCCCGAATTTCCATCCCGGTCCTGGTCCGGCGTCTTGACACTCCCGACATCCTCGAGTGGATTGTGATGGAAGAGGTCTTGACCGTGCACGCGTTCCACTCGCTTCCCCTACTCGAGGAAAAGGCCTTAGTGAAAGACGGGCCCGTCCGGAAACGCGCCCTGTACGCGTTGTCCCGTCTGCGTGATGCGCGCACGCTTCCGGCGTGTCTCGAGGGGCTGGAGGATCCGGACCCCGGAATCCGCGCCGTAGCGGCCCGGGCCGTGGGGGACATTCTCGAACAGGGACGCCTGGAGGACCTGGTACTTCTGAAAGAGGCCCTGGACCATGCCCATGAGAGCCGGACAACCTCACCCGTTGAAGACCACCTGACAGGAAGGGGAGCGGCCGGAGCAGCCTTGTCCGTTGCTGCAAGGTCCGTTTCAATGGACTATGAGGCCCACGAGCGGTTCTCGAAATCGGGCGCATCCGATCCTGACGGCGGGGACATGCGGGAGTTCGTAAATTTCCTGTTTGACCAAAGGGAGCCACTCAAAGGGGTGCTTGTAAAGTGGATCCAGGCCGTGCGTCACCCTGAAGGCGCCGCACACCGCCTCCGGATACTTCTCGAGGACCCTGACCCCTCCGTTCGCTCTTCCGCGGCTTACGCCCTGGGCCAGTTGGAGGATGCCGCCGCCCTGGAAAGGCTGCCTGAGTTCTTGAGGGATGACTATGCCGCAGTAAGGGACGCTGCATCGCTTTCCCTGGCGTTTTACGGGGACAGGGCCGTGGGGCCGGTCTCCCGCATAATGGCCCCTGGAGACGTGAGGATGTGCATCATGGGGCTGGACATACTGGGCCGCATAGGGACCCAGCAGGCCCGCTCCGTGTCCGCGGAGTACCTGGGCCACGCGGACAGGGTGGTTCGAAAGGCCGCGGAGCACGCCCTGGGCCTGCATTAATACCTTTAATCTTTTTCAACCGGGGCCGGTATGGTGAGCACGGGACACCGGGCCAGGCGCACCACCCTCTCGGCAACGGAACCGAACACGAACCGCCTCCAGCCGGTCCAGCCGTGGGTGGCGATCACAATGACATCCGCCTTTTCCTGCTCCGCGGCCAAGGCGATCTCCTCGGCGGGCGTCCCCTGGACCACCAGGCTTCGGGCCCGGATGCCTTCCGAGACCAGTTGCGAGACCATCTGGTCAAGGGACCCGATGGCGGCGCTCTCCAGTTCCTGCATCACGGCGGACAACTCGTAACCGGAGTGCGCAGCGGGTCCGCTGGGCGGAATCGCCCGGACCGGCGCAACCACATGAACCAGAATACATTCGGCCTTATCGCGCCGCGCCAGCTCCTTTGCCGTCTCGAGCCCTATCTGTGCCGGCTCTGAGAAGTCCGTGGGGGCCAGAATTCTTTGAAACGGTATCATGTTCGCCTCCTTTTGGGTTCCCCTGCCCCTTCACCCGAAGCAGGATTCAACATCCTTGAGGGAGATGGAGGGAGCCGGTTCCACGAAGCGGGCGCGCATGCCCTGGATTCGCTTGACCGACCTGTGAAGCCGTCCCATGGGAATCTCCCCGTTAAGGAGCTTCGACCGGATCTCCTTGTGCGCCTCTACAACCAACTCCTGGTTTTCGCACACCAGCAGAAGGTCGGCGCCGGCCCTGAAAGCCGCGGCAGCCCCCGCCTGAACCCCCCATCCTTCAGCAATGGCGCCCATCTCCAGGTCATCGGTGATGATCAAACCGTCATACCCAAGCTCATCACGAAGAAGTCCCTTCAAGACCACTCTTGACAGGGTGGCCGGCTCGGCCGGGTCAATGGAAGGGTAAACGGCATGAGAGGTCATGACGCCGGCCACTCCCTCATGAACAGCGGCGCGGAACGGAACCAGGTTGACCTCCTCCAGTTCGCCTTCCTCCAGCATGATCTCCGGAAGACGCGTGTGGGGGTCCTCGGCCGAGCGGCCCAGGCCGGGGAAATGCTTGGCCACAGCCATGACCCCTCCCTCCTGGAGCCTCCGAATCACAATCCGGCCCAGCCGTGCGACAAGGTCCGGATCGTCCCCGAACGTCCTTCCACGAAGATGCTCCTCCAAGGGTCCGCGCCCCACGTCCAGGACCGGAGCGAGATCCATGTTCAGCCCCACTATTCTCATCTCACGGGCTGTGACGCCTGCGAACTCTTCAGCCCGCATCTCCGGGGCACTGCTTTTCCCGATCGCCTCGTTGCCCGGGAACTCGGAGAACGGGGCCTTCAACCTGGCCACACGTCCGCCCTCCTGATCAACAGACAGCAACAGGGGGCTCCCACTGGATTCCAGCGACTCATTCTGCAGCTCCAGGCAGAGCCGGGCAAGCTGGATCGGGTCCTCGATGTTCCTTTTGAAGAAAATTACTCCGGAGGGGTGGAAGGACCGAATGAGACGCCTCGTGTCTTCATCCAGTGTGGGCCCCGGCATTCCGCACATGAAAAGCCGGCCTATCTTGTGATCCAGTTCAGACAAATCGAGGGTAGTGTTCACGTGCCGGGCCGCTCCCTACTCTGGTTTCCAACAGTGTGCGCTTGAATACAAACTACAGGATCAGGCATGTACTTGCTCTATATTGAACACACTGAAAACGCAATGGAAAAGCCATCACATGAAATGCTTTTTGTAACACGCCCCATGCCGTGCTACGGTGTGTCCACCTGGTTTGCTTGCTTTATTGGTTTTCCTGTCAATCCATTCTCACAAGGTGCTTCAAGTGAAGGCGATGATCCTTGCGGCGGGCCTGGGGACCAGGCTGCGCCCCCTGACCGATGTGTGCCCCAAGCCTCTCGTTCCTGTTGCCAATAAACCCGTGATTGAACGTAGTATTACATATCTGAAACAACACGGCTATCACAGAATAGCCGTGAACACCCACCACCATGCGCTACCGATGGCCGATTTTCTGGGGGACGGAACTCGCTTCGGGGTGAAAATACACGTCAGTCACGAGCCTTCAATTCTCGGCACCGCCGGAGGCATCAGGAAAGTGAAGGATTTCTGGAAACACGACACCCTGCTTGTGATCAACGGGGACATCCTTACCGACATAGACCTTCGGGACGCCCTTCGGTTCCACCTGGCCACCGGTGCCGCGGCCACCCTTATCCTTCACCGTCATCCCTTGTTCAGCCAGATCCTCCTTGACGACCAGGGGGTTGTTCGAGACATATCATCAGGCCCTCGGCCGGAAAGGCTGGCCTTCACCGGCATTCACCTCCTGGAACCGGGGCTTCTCAAGTGGATCCCCCGGGACGGGTACGCCGACATAGTGAGTTGCTACCGCCGCATGATCGAAAACGGTGAAAGGGTGGCGGGCCACATCTCGAACGGTCACTACTGGCGCGATATAGGTACCATTGAGAGCTACCTGGAAGCCAACCGGGAGCACTCCGCGACCCCGGTCCTCCTGGGACCCGGTTGTGAAACGGCACCCTCCGCACGCATCTCTGATTGGGCTGTGATCGGTCCTGAATGCAGGGTCGAGGCCGATGCGACCATAACCCGGTCGGTCCTCTGGCAGGGGATAAGGGTCCGCGAAGGTGCACGGATAACCGACAGCGTTGTCACCTCCGGACAGGTTGTTCAGCGAGATCTCATGGGAGAGGTCTTGGTGTGACTTCAAAACTGCGGGCACTGGCAAGTTCCGCAAAAGACGCCCTGGCCGGTCCTGAAGGAATTCCCGGGATACAGCCTCCCGCCGACATTGCAACGCAGAGGCCGGGAAAGAATCTCAGTGAAATATGTTCCATTTTTATATGCTCTTTCACAGGTCAGTGCCTTTTGGGGAAACCGCATGCAGCATTCAGGTTCGATTCATCCACGGCTGGAAGTTTTTGCCTCTTTCGTCACCCGGTTCCTCGAGGGCCGGGGAGTTCCCCGGCCCTCGGAGTTCGAAGCCGTTCCTGTTCAGTCCGACGGATCGGAGAGATCGTTTTTCAGAATCCGCCACCCAATTTATGATCATACATTCATCCTAATTCTAAATCCACCCATAAGCCCCTTCCTTCGACGGGAAAACACCGCCTACCTGAAAATCGGGAACCACCTGCGGGCGCAAGGGGCGCCTGTGCCGGAAATTTTCCAGTGGGACCTGGAAGCCGGCCTGTTCCTGGTAGAGGACATGGGAGACGTACGTTTGCAGGATGCACTGTCCACAGGGAACCATCCCCAAGGGCTCGAAGAGGACGTGCTTACCGCCCTTTTCAACATGCAGGTCCGGGGGGCCGACGGTTTCGACCCGGCCTGGTGCTGCCAGACCGCTCGCTACGACCGGGAGTGCATGAGGCAATTTGAGTCGAATTACTTCCGGGACGCGTTTCTGTCCCGATACCTGGGCCTTGACCTGAGCCCGCACGAGTTGGACCCGTCTTTTGATCGCCTGGCCTCGGCTGCCTCCAGGGCCGACGCCCGGTTCTTTCTCCACCGGGACTTTCAGAGCCGTAACGTCCTCGTGACCGGCGGGGGACCGTCCTTTTTGGACTGGCAGGGCGGGCGCATGGGCCCGTTGGGATACGACCTGGCCTCGTTCTTGATCGACCCCTACACGGCCCTTCCCGAGTCCCACCAGGACAGGCTGTACCGGTTCTATGTGGAAATGCTCCACGACCACGACCCTTCCCAGACGCAATCCTTCGAGGAGACCTACCCTTACCTGGCCGTACAAAGAAACCTGCAGATCCTGGGCGCGTTCGGCTTTCTGGCCCGGGTCCGGGAAAAACCTTTTTTCGAGGCCTTCATTCCGGCGGCGGCCCTTTCCCTGCTCGGTCTACTGGCCGCCCTCAAAGACCCCCTGCTGGACCCCATCGCCGACGTCATGGAATCCAGGCGGTACCTGTGGTTGTAGTATATAATTTGCATTTATTTGCCGGCGTCCCGGCGTCTCTGCGAGAGATAAAAGCTTTCTTGATTCACAGAAAACATGATATTCAGATTGGCGGCACACATTCAAAGGAGGACACCATGTTCCAAGAACACGCTGATGCTCTCGACATTCCCGACGCCCCGATCTTCCGTCTCCTGGAAGACACGGCGGCCCGCAGCCCGAACCATATCGCCCTGACTGTGGAAGGCAGGGACATTACCTATGCCGAACTGCTCGGAGCAAGCCGAGCCTTTGCCCTGGGGCTTCGCGCGCAGGGCGTGGGCAAGGGAGACCGGGTCGGCCTGATTCTCCCCAACCTGCCCCAGTACGCTATCGCCTTTTTCGGAATCCTTCAGGCAGGCGGGGTGGTCGTCAACCTAAGCGTCATGATGCCGGGCCAGGCGCTCAAGGACCTTCTGGCCCATTCCGGAGCCGAGACAGCCGTCACCGCCGACGTGTTCGCCCCACCCCTTTTGGAAGCGAACCAAGGCGGCGGCCTGAAAAAAGTCGTGCTTGTTTCGCTTTCGGGGAAAGACCTGCCCAAGGGGACCGGAGCCGATGCGCCCGAATGCATCCCTTTCGAGGCCCTCTTTCAAAACCCTTCACCCGCGCCGCTCCCCGCAGATATTTCGGGCCGTGATACAGCGGTCTTCCAATACACCAGCGGCGTCACGGGCCTTCCCAAGGCGGCGGTCCTGACCCACCGGAACCTCCTCGCCAACGTGCTCCAGATCGACCGGGCCGTGGACGTTTCCGTGCCGGAAAACGGCGGCACCGTCTGTGTCATCCCGTTCTTCCACGTATTCGGCATGACGGTGTGCCTCCTTTCAAGCGTCCACAAGGGATACCGGATGATCCTGGTCCCTCGATTCGACTGGTCATCCGTGCTCTCTCTTCTGGAAATCATCAAGACCTACCGGCCCGTGTCCTTTCCCGCGGTGTCCTCCCTCTGGGCCGCGCTTGTTTCCCACCCCGAGGCCGGAGATTATCCGCTCGACTCCGTCCTGGTCCCCAGCGGCGGAGGTTCCCCGCTGCCTGCATGGGTGCAGGAGCGCTTCAAGGCCTTGACGGGGCGGAACATCATGGAGGCCTACGGGCTCTCCGAGGCGTCTTCCACCACCCACATCAACCCCCTTGACCGGGTGGTAGCCGGGAGCATAGGCCTTCCGCTGCCCGGGACCGAGGCCCGTGTCGTGGACCTCGAAACAGGGGAAAACCCTTGCAGCGAGGGGGAGATAGGGGAATTGATCGTACGCGGGCCCCAGATCATGAAGGAATACTGGCGGGAACCCGAGCTTACAGCCAATGCGATTCGTAACGGGTGGCTCTACACAGGCGACCTGGCCAGGTTGGACCGAGACGGGTACTTCTACGTGGTGGATCGAAAGGACGACCTCATCATTTCGAGCGGTTTCAACATCTACCCCACCGAGATCGAGGACCTCCTGATCAGCCATTCGGACATCAAGGCCGCTGCTGTGGTCGGAGCGCGCGACAGGATCAGGGGACAGGTGGTCAAGGCCTTCGTGGTCCGGGAACCGGAAAAGGCCCTGACGCGAGAGGACGTCCTTGAGTTCTGCAGGACCAACCTGGCCGATTTCAAGGTCCCCAAGACTGTGATTTTCATGGAAGAGATCCCTCACGCTCCGACAGGCAAGCCCCTGAGGAGGGCCCTGCGGGTATAGGGGATGCTGGGTCCTCCCCCTGCAAGTTTGCTGACGCCGGATGGGCACGAATTAGTTTCCATCCAGAAATGGTCTTTTTTGCCAATCTCGGCGTCAATCTGCGAGGTT
>JAWLEX010000115.1:0-9677 GCA_041685835.1 Desulfatiglandales bacterium | reverse complement strand
GGCTGAACTACGGCGTAGCCATTGCGAATGCGATAAAAAAACCCGATTGACCCGGCTTAATCGTAGCTTGCCCGCGTGGCTTCATCGGCCATGGTGGGAGCGATCAGGGGCTTCCATTCGTCATTTTCCCATGTGTTCAGGTGTGTGTGCATCTCCAGGTATTTCTTAGGAATCGGGTGCGTGCCCACCACCACACTGACGCCGAAGCGCTTTTCCAGAAAGGCCTTGAATGTCTTGATATGGGGGCAGGGGGGATACCCGACCACCAGTCCGGTGGCCAGGTGGATGACTTCAGCCCCGTTCTTTAACATCTCTTCCCCGGCATACTCGATGTTGCCTCCAGGACATCCGTCGCAGCTCGTGTAGCCGGCCAGTTCCACCTCCAAGTCCGCATAGATGCTGAAGGCCCCTTCCCGGTTCCTCATGGCCCGAAGGCACTTTCCGCCCGCACAGCGGCGATACCGATCACAGATAATGATCCCGATCTTTTTCCTGTCTCCCATGTCCCGTCCTTTCGTTTGGTGACGAGGTATCCTCGATCCATCATAAGGTCGTCAGGAGAATCGACGCCTCTTTACATAAGAAAAAAACCGGCCCGATCCGGATCGCCGGCGGATCTGGTTACCCCTCTGACGCAGTCTGCCAGGCCTCGTCCAGGCGGGCCTCGATGTAGGCGATCAGCTCGTCGTCCCATGCCTCGAGGTCAAAACACATGGCGTCTTCTCCGAGCAGTCCTTCAGGGACGAAATCCGCCTTTTCATCCGGGTCCTGGATCATCTCACCATAGAAGCAGATTGAAAGCCACCGCGGCTCGTCTTCAATCACGTCCACCATGACAAAGAGTTCTTTCTCTTTCTGGTTCTCGTGAACCGCCCGAAGTGAATAGGTCAGCCCCGGCCGGGGCACGAAATCCAGTATGGCCCCATCCTTGGTTTCCAGATATGCCTTGAATCGCAGAAAGGCCTCCCGGTTCCTCTCCTGCGTATCCTGCCATTCATTGAGAAATGCGTTGAGTTTCTGTTCGGCCTCGGCATTCATGGTGCACTCCTTTCTGTTCGGAATCGTGTTCCCCCGCTTTCCAATAGGATTTCAGCCTCATGGAGAACGTTCCTACAGGAGCCGCCATGGGGAGATCACCACGGGGTGTGTTGCGTGTAGGGGCGGAGGGGCCGTGGAGCGGCTTACTCGGTTCGGCAAAGGCCTCTTGAGGAAGGAAACCGTGGCGCAGCAAATATATATACCCTCTGCCTCTTTGTGTCAAACCACCCTTTTTTATGTCAGTGACGGTGATGGCCTCACTGCCCTACGCCTTGCCCGCACTTTACCGGCAGGATGCACGGCCCTGGTGGCTTGGAACCCATTTCCCTCAGTCCATGATTCGTGTCGGCTCAACAGGAAAGTCAGGGGCGGCGATCAGCCCCTTGTCCAACGGCCTCTTTCAACCGCTCTTCCACGATGAGCAGCCACTGGTTCAGACAGGCCGTCAGGATCCCCTTGGCCCTTTTGCTGTCCAGGCGGTACTTTTCAGGAATGAAAGAGAGGTCCATGGTGTAAATCCCCTTGACTCGGGTGAGAAAAGGACACGCGTTCAGGGCCTCGGTGGACATCAGGGCAAGATGGCAGAGTACGCGGTTCAGCATGGGCTTGCACGCCTTGATCTTGAAGCCCTGCACCGTGAAGTTGTTGGCAAACAGCCGCAGGGCTTCCGTGCTGGCTGAAGCTTCGTTCTCTCGGTGGGCAAGGCCGCTTCGGAGCAGGAAGTAGTAAGGGGCCACCAGGGAAACGCGCACCGGCGTGCCGGAGGACCGGGAAATGGAGTGCCGGATGTCTCGCACAAGCGATGGGAGGGCCTCTTCCTCCGACGGAAGGTCGAAAAAGGCAACCTTGTCTTCCATGCCGGGACGCCTCGCCAGGATCTTTCTTTTCACATCGGGCTGCGAGACAAACATGCATCGGCAACGCTCCCAGAAAGGCTCTTTGAAGGTCTCGATGTCCAGTTCTTCAGCTTCCTTGGGATAGAAAAGGCAGCAGCAGGCCCTGGGAGATTTCAGCGTCTCGACGAGAAGGTCCGCCACGGAGAGTGCCTGGGGGAGAAAAAGGGGGGGCAGGGCTTCCAAGTCCGCCCGGTCCACAAAGGCGATGTCCGCGGCCTGGGCCACGTGATCCACAGCGACCACCTGAAGCACGTGCTTTTCCGGATCAAAGTGCGGGTGGTCCGCTTTCCACTCCTCGTATGGAAGGATCTGGAGCTCCTGTTTCAGGGCCTCGGGGAGGCGCTCAATCCCCCCTTCCCCTTGAAGATTGGCCTTGGGGATAATAAGGGTCTTGCACCCGGCATCGCTGGCCGTCTCCAGCTTGACGTCCAGCCCCCCAACAAGCAAAATGCGTCCCTGCGTGTCGATTTCTCCGGTCATGGCCACGTCCCTCCGGATTGGGCGGTCCGTCAGCACGGAGGTGAGAGCGAGGGCGATGGCCCCGCCGGCCGACGGACCGTCCTTGGGCGTGGAGGCCCCCATGAAATGAAGGTGGATGGACCCGTCCCCGGGATCGCGGGTGATCCCCAGGGCCTCGGAACAGCAAAAAATACCCGTAGTGGCGACCTTGCGGCTTTCATCCATGACCTTTTCGATGCTGCCCGTGGCGTGGACCATACTCAAGTATCCGCCGGAGCCCTCTGTCGCATCTCCTGCTGAGCGAATGCGCGTCGCCTGGATGGGAATGATCGAGCCGATCCCCCGCTCCAGGTTGACCCCGAGCGCGAGCATTTCTCCCACCCGATCCTCCTCGTTGATCTTCCAGGGCCTCGTGGGTGCATCCAGGTGTTTCTTGATCATCTCCCGCTCGATGAGGACGTTTTTTCGACTGTTCATCAGGATCTCCTTCCGGAACACCCGCAGGAAAAGTGTGCGGATCACCCGCTCCAACTGGCGTACACCCGCTTCGTAGGTGTAGACCCTGATCAGGTGCCGGATGAGGTCCAGTTCCTGGTCCGGTTCGAACGCGATTTTCTCTTCGGAAATCCGGTATCTCCGCCGGACGCGTTCGATCAGGTACTGACGGGCGATGGAGATCTTTTCTTCTACGCCGTATCGATCCAGAAAGATTACTTCACAGCGGTCCGCCACGGCCGGAGGGACGGTCTCCAAGGTGTTGGCGGTCAGGATGAAATGGCACCGGGACAGATCGATATCCACAGAGGTCTGGGTGTACTTGTCGTGGAAGAGATGGTTCTGCTCGGGATCGAGGATCTCCAGCAGCGTGGCAATGGCGAAGCGTTCCGTCTTGTCCGCCTCATCCATGATGAACAGGCCGTTCATGACGCCCATCTTGATCAGTCCCTGAACAATGGCGCCCGGTTTCGAGCCTTCCCAGGTAAAGCCGTGCCCGCGAAGGTCGGCCTCATCGCTCATGCCGCCCAGAGAGATCTTGTGGTATGGGAGGTTCAGGTTTTTGGCAAGTGAGATGGCCAGGGAGGTCTTGCCTACGCCCGGAGGGCCCACGAAGAGGAATGCACTGCCGCTGCGCTTAAAATCACCCGTATCGCTGGAATGGGGCTGCTGGTAGCGCCATATGAGGTTCGTGAAGAAGTCGCAGAGGATCTCCTTCGGTCTTTTGAGGCCGTAGTGGGTGTAGTCCAGGCCCTCTTCGAAGTCCTTCGGCCGGACCGCGATCTTCTGGAGTTTTCCCCAGGGGATGGCAAGAAGGGTTTCGAGGAGCTCCGTGTACTTAGGCCCGCTGTGGCCCACGGCGCTCGTCTTGTTCCTTTCCATCATCTCCACGGCCTGCCGCGGAAAGGCGGGATCGTTGCGCGCCTCCTCCATCCGGTCCTTGAGGCTTTTTACGGGCTGCGTCTCCGGCCCCGTTCCACGGGAAGCGCTCCCCGGCCCCGGTGGGGAGGGTGGGGTGACCACATTAGCGTCTTTTCGGTCCATGACCAGATGGTCCTTGAAAAACGAGAAAACGTCTTCTTCCCCTTTTCCCTCCAGGCTCGATTCCGGTAGATCCAGTTCATGAAAAAGCGTAAGCAGCCCCCATCGGTCCTTGAATGCATCAAAAACCTTCTGGGCCTCGTTCTCGTCCTGCTTCAGGGCCACGGCAAAGAGGCGCATCATTGTTTCCAGGTACTCGCTTCTCCTTCGAAGCGAGTACCGCGTATTCCGGCTTTTCTGGTAGTATTCTCCCAGGAGCATGCGTTTCAGATTCGTATCCAGGACGGGAAAGAGGCCCTCAAGAAAATCGATCGGCATGTCCGCGAGTTTCGTCACATGGGCGCTCTGAATACGGGCGATGAGGTAGTCATAAGGTCGCTCCTCTTCCGCCGTATCGAGCAAGGCGAGGTAAGGGCCTCCTTGAAGTCCGTTCAACTCGTCCGCCAGGGCGTTTCTAAGCATTCTGTAAAACGTTGGGTCGTTGTCCCGCTTCTCCATGGCAAAGACCACATCCGAACCGATGATCTCGGTTTCCATCCTCTGCGGGTAGAGCAGGTGCTCGATCTGATGGCGCAAAACAAACTCCGTAAAAGCGAGCATCTTGGCCTCCTCCATGCTCTTTCCACCCAGACGTGAATCGGGATTGCTGGGAATGACGAAGGCCAGGTAGTCAAAGACCCGTTCATGGAGCAGGATGCTCCTCTGCCCCTCCTTGGGGGAGATCAGGCTCACGAGGGGAATGCGATTGTCCTCGTCTTCCAGTCTCTCCAAGGACAGGCGAGATAAAAGGCGAGCGGTCAGGGTCGCGTCTGTGACGCGTTTTTTCCTGAAGTAGGGCAGAATCCTGGCACTGGCAATCGCCTTGAGAATCTGGACCACGCGCCGTATATCCTCTTCTTCCGGCATAGGCAGGCTGTCGAGGACCTTGTGATCGAATTCCATTGGGAACATGGGCCCCTCCTTTGCGCGCGTCTCTTCGGCAGGCAGGGATGCCGAATGCCTTGCAGGCTCACGGTGAGCCGCACAGGGGGGTGAGGGATCGGGAAATGGGCGGGATGAAGGATGTGAAAGGGCTCAACTCTCCTTGATGATCCCTTCTTTGAGGCTCTCGCAGGATGAGACCGGGATGGGGTTGGTCTCTCCACTCGCCGGATCCATCATGTGCCGGTAGGACACGTAACGATGAAACTTGTTCCACATCCAATCCCAGCCTTGAACAAAATAGGTACATTCGTCGTTGAAGCAGACATACAGGAAATCCGTCGTCCAGGTCGTGCTCCCGCCAAAGGGCACCTGCGGGGTCTGCCATTTCTTCATGGGCATTCCGCAATGGGGGCATTGCGGCGTCTCCTTGTCTCCGGACATGCTTTCAATTCCTCCTTTCCGTGATGGATCAAGATTCAAAACCTTCGCCCTTGTGCAAAACTGCAGGATTCCGCTTTTCGAGAGCCCACGCGCTGCATCCGTGTCCCGCCGCCCCCCGGGTTCTCAATTGGAGGAAGTCCTCCTCCGTTTCTGAAAGAAGACCCCGAGCGCTGGACGGCGCCCGGGGTCGTTTCCCCTTTGGGCTTACATTCCCACGACCTTTTCGATCTTAACGAATCGAATGTTCGGCCGCTTGATCATTTCCCATTCGTCCTTTTCGGGGTCGTATTTGGAGTTGGCAAAGACATTTCCCCAACCCTCTTCATCAATTTTTGAGAAATCCGAGCGGTAGTAGTAACCGGGCCACCGCGTCTCCTCGCGGAAGAGCTTGTGCCGGACGTGGGCCTCAGCAATGTTGAGGCGATGCACATTCTCCCAGTAACGCATGAGCTCGTGGATGTCCCGGGCCGCCACCTTGGTGAGGTCCTCCTTGCAGTACCGCAAGTACTCCAGGGCGATGTTCAGGGTGGTGGCGCTGCAGTTGTACTGGGATCCCCAGCCCGCGGCGTACTCATCCATGATCTTCTGGATGCGGAACATGAGCATCTTGGGGTCGATGTAGTTGGGGTTGATCTCTTCGGAATAGGTGTACCCCACATGTTCGTCCCGAACGGAGTAATCCTTGTGGTCCTCGTACACCTGGAGCGGGGCATAGGTCGTTTTCTTGAGCTCGCTCACCTTGGCTTCGCTGACCTTCGGCATGTCCGGGTTCTCCACGCAGTACTTGACGGCCGCCTTGGCGGCGATCCGGCCTTCCGTGAAGGAGCCCGACGAGAACTTGTGGCTGGAATCGCCGACCCCGTCACCTGCGGCGAAGAGGCCCTTGATCGTGCTCATGCGATTGTAGCCCCAGAAGTATTCGCTCTTGGACTCATCCGTCTGGAGATCCTCGGGTCCGCTGCACCACGCCCCGGACGCCCCGGAGTGGGAGCCGATGAAATAGGGTTCGGAGGGTGCAATTTCCGAAGGCCCCTGTTCCGGATAGATATTCTTGGATGCCCACAGCATGGCCTGGCTGATCGTCATGTCCAGGAAATCCTCCCAGGCCTCTGCCTCGAGTTCCTTCAGCTTTTTCTTCTTCGTCTTCTCATCCGGAGATTCCGACGCGATCTTCTCGATGGCCTTGTCCGTGTGCATCAGGATTGGCCCGTCGCCGTTTACGTACATCTCCCTCATCATCAGGTGATTTCTAAGGCATGTGGGGATGGGCTTGACCGCACCGTACGGGAGCCAGTTGTGCAACTCTCCGCCCTCCTGCAGGCCCTCGGCCATGTAGTTCGTGCCGCTGGCGGAGGTCGCGGTGGCCTTGAACAGCAGAAACCAGGCACCCACCGGGCCATAGGCGTCCTTGAACCGTGCCGGAATGAATATTACCTCCTGAGAGGTCATTTCCGCACCGACCATCTGCATAAGTGCGGAGCTGGACCCGGATTGCCAGGGTGGATACCAGGCCCGACCCAACCCTTCACCCGTCGATCTGGGCCGGAAGACATGGACGGCTCCGCCGGCCGCCACCAGGGCCACCTTGCACTTGAACACGTAAAACTCATAGGGGTCCCGAACGTTGATGCCCACCGCACCGGCAATGCGGTCCTTGTCGTTCTCGTCAAGGAGGAGCTGAGTCACAAACACGCGTTCGATGATTTCTCCGTCCTCGCCCAGGGTCGCCATGGCGTTTTTGGCCGCCTCGGCCAGGATGAGCTTGTAAGATTCCCCGTTGATCATGAGCTGCCATCGGCCTTCATGGACGTATTTCCCTTCGGCGTCCTTCCAGATCGGAAGCCCGAAGCCTTCGAACATGTGCACGGAGCTGTTCACGTGGCGGGCAATGTCCATAACCAGGTCCTGACGGCAGAGCCCCATGAGGTCCTGCTGCACGTAGCTCAGGTAGTCCACCGGCGAATTATCCCCGACGTACTGGTTGATGGCGGAGAGCCCCATGGCCACAGCCCCGCTTCGATCGAATGCGGCCTTGTCCACCAGGGTCACTTTCTGGCCGTGCTTTTTGGCCCAGTACGCCGCCTCAACCGCGGCACCGCTTGCCGCCATACCGCCGCCGATGATCAGAATGTCCGTGCTCACTTCACGAGTAGGAAATTCCTGCATAATATCACCTCCTTTTCTTATTTCCCAAGTGTCCAGAGTTCATCGGCTTTCAGCGAGGCGGGCTCCGTGCCCAGCAATTGGTCGTCCAAGGACCCCGGACCGAAGCCGAAACCGCCGTCCGGGGGGGCCGTTCCTTCCGGTGTCGTTCGGATCGGGAACTTGAATCGCTTGACGTTCCCATCCCGGAACTTCACAGTCCACATGATGTCTTCCGAGCCCCTTAGCGGTACGCAACTGGAGCCCAGCGGCATGAAATCGGCGTAGCCTCTCACATCAATGGCCTGCTGAGGGCAGATCTTGACGCAGTTATAACACTCCCAGCACATGGCGGGTTCGCGGTTGTAGGCTTTCATCTTTTCGGCATCCAAAGCCATAAGGTCGTTGGGGCAAATATACAAACAGGCGGTTTTGTCCTGCCCCTTACAACCGTCACATTTGTCCGTAATGACAAAGCTAGGCATGTTGAACCTCCCGTTAAATAATGTGAAACCTGTTTCAAATCAGAGAAGAATATACGGCGTACTGACCCGGTTACCCCCTTTCTTTGAGGAAGACGTTAAATGGAAAAAACCCCTTCAGCCGAAGGGGACGCTTCGTGCGACGCAGTGGAGATATGTGCTCCTCCCTCACTGTGTGTGTGAGCAGCAAGCAATGTGCCAAAATGCACAAGGGCCGGATGGTCTGAAAACAGCAATGTAATATCAACTGGTTATAGGACGGCAGAAGGAAGGATGCAGGAGGATTTTCCGGAAGGAAGCGTTACGGCGGATTCAAGGGCAAAGCCGGCTAACCGGGAAAAATGGAACAAAACAATCAATGCGCTTTTCGGGGCCGAGGATCCAGGGTGAAGCCCCACGCCTCGTTTTCATACTTATTCCGAAGACACGGATTTTGCGGTTTGTTTCCGGGTCGTTTTCGATCGTCTTCTAAGAAAGGGGCCCCGGGTGGGCACAGATCCTCGCATGGGTTGACGGCCTTTCCAGCGGCAATCACGTTCACGATCACCCTATATTCCGTGCATGGGCCTTTATACCATTCCTGGCGGATGCAGGAAACGTAACGGTCCTCGATTCTGTTCCATTTGCACATCCCGGAGGGAAGGTGAAGTACGGTGAGGGATAATCCGGACTCATTGGCAAACCTCTGAAGTTCCTCCTTCCATGAGCCGGTGCAGTAAATACCACCGCCTGCACCATCGGCCGTAACCAGCAGAGCATCGGCTTCCGGAGACGCTGGAGACCCCATGGACATCCACCAGCGGCGGATACTCTCCACGGCGATTGCCAAGCTGCTGCGGTCCGCCCCTATGGGAATCCATTTGGAGAAACGGTTTTCATCCGGTGCGGTTTCTAAGGGCGCACCTCGACTTTCGGGCGCATCGAGAAGGTTGGCCACAGGCTTTTCCGGCACCCCGTGGAAGGAGGGCCCGCTGTCATGCCTCCTGCTGCGGTAAACAAGCCCCCTCTTTTGCATCACCACGTAGATCACGGGCAGCCCTTCCTGGTGAAAGCCTTCGATGCACTGATGAATTCGTTCAAACCATGCATGCCTTTTAAGACGAGAAGCACCTCCCGGGACCTGCTTCCGCGCCTGAAAACGATAGCCCATTTCATGAAGAAGTTCGCCCACCATGCGATGACTAGTGGTGTGCCCGCGCGCCTTCAGCTCATCCGCCAGCCTTCGCAGGCTTTTGCATGTCCACTGGAGGGGGGATGAAGATCCTCCGCGAATCAGGGGTTCCATGAGGCATTCCAGGTCCCGCATCAAGGTGAGGTCCTTTTCGACCTCTCGCCTCCGGCCTCCGCCGTGCCGGCGAGTCCGCCGGGCAGGAGGGGCGGGAATACTTTCCAATTCCTCCATGCCCCGGGCGACCGTGTTTCGGGAAAGGCCCATGGCCCTTGAAACCGTAGTTATCCCGCCGTGACCCAGCACTTTGGCCTCTGCCGCGGCGACAAGCCGTACCATGCGCTCATCCAAGTGTGGTTTCAGGGCGTTGAAACGCTTCTTGATCACGCTTGCATCCATGCCGAAAGGAAAGCGGTAGAGGATCGCGTTTAGTGTCTTACTCCTGAAAAGCTGTCAGAAAAAACAAGAAGTGTTGATGTTAGCATAATCGAAATCGAAATCGGGATCGGGATCGAAAGAGAATAAAATGATACTTGACACGAAAAGCTTGATGTCTACCTCTGTGTGAAGGAAGACTCCGGGGTCTATGGA
>JAWLEX010000114.1:0-9692 GCA_041685835.1 Desulfatiglandales bacterium | reverse complement strand
GACCATTTCTGGATGGAAACTAGCTTGTGAGGGCGCATTCCCGAACAATCCTTCTGGCAGATGCTCTAATCCTCTGGGCCTCGGCGCCGCCTTCCGCCAGGCCTTTTTCCATGGCTTCGATGACGTCGTAGTAGACGTTCCATCCCCTCCGCTCCCGTTCATAGGCGGCCCTCAGAGGGCTGTCCTCCCCTTGGGTAAAGGTGAGTGTGTTTCCAATCCTTTCCGCACCTTCCCGGACCAGTTGAAGTGCCTGCTCCGGCCTGCCCGAAGAAAACATATCCGCGGCACGCATGGCGGAACGCAGGTGGACCAGTGTCTGTGGAATCGGCGAGATGAATGCTCCGGTGAACGGGTCCAGCACCTGCTTAAGGGCGGACAGGGGTTCGGAAACGGCCCGGGCATAGGCGGAGAAGACGAGGATTCGAATGTCGTCGCCGATGAGCTTGGAAAGGTGCGCGGACCGGACGGCCTCCATGGTGAAAGACTCCTTGTCATGACGCATGATAAGGCCGGGCCGGTGAAGATACGCCGGACGTGGGCCGTCACCGGCAAGGCTCGCCATGATGAAGGCCTGGTCCTCGGCCCGCCCCAGGAAAGACGGGGAGAATGGACGGTACCTGCGCAACGTGTCCACCAGCGCCCCCGTGGTCCCCCCGGTGACGTGCACCCTTTGAATGCAGGACATCCGTCCATACGGTCCAGCGCGACCGTAACGGGTCATCATCTCGGCCTCGGTGGACAGGGCCTGGGGCAGGGGGCTGAAAAAGATGAACTCGTCCGCTTTCGGCGGGCGTTTCGGGAAACGGATGTCCGGCGTGAAGAGGCCCTCGTGGATATCGCCGTCGTTCACCAGGGCCCCGGCGAGGAGGCCGAGTTCCACGGTCCGGCCGAGGGAGTCTTTTCCCCGGGCTCCCCAGAGGGGTTCCGCCAGGTGCTCCAGGGCCGAGGCGCCGGTTTCGAGAACCAGTATTTCCTGGGGAAACACCTGGTCCAGGTCGATCTTGAAAGTGGCCCTGACGGATGCGTCCACGAGCACCTGCCAGAGCGGGGCGATCGCCTTTAGAAAACTGTAGTGGCGTCCGTACTCGCCGTCTACGCCGAAGATCCCGGGAAAGGCCGCTAAAGGGTGGACCTCGCCGAGAAAGCGTTTCGCGGCGGGCTTGAGCACTTCCTGCCCCAGGCGGCGTGTGTCCGCCTCGGTAAACGCGAACACGTGCAAATGCTCCAGCCCGCCTGCGTGGCGGATTTCTTCCCGGATGTAGTCCCCGGCCAGGTCCTGAAGACCGGCATGGGTCACCGACACCGAGAGGAGGCAGACCGCACGGCTTTCCCGGGCCAGGGTCCCCCGGGCCTTCTCAAAGGCCATGGCCTCGTTGAGGCCCTTAAGCCCGTAGAGAATCTCGTTGTTCTCGGGGGCCGTGCCGATCTGCACGGGGTGGTCGTACCAGGTGCGCTGGGGTTCCCGGAGCACCGGATCGAGACGGCGTCTCAGCCCTTCAGAAAGCGCCGGTCTGCCCGGGAAACCGCCGTCCGGCGGGATCGTGAGGAGCACGTTGGCAGTGAACAGGATTTCCGTCCCCGGGTCCCGAATAGGCGCAGGGGGCTTCGATGTAATATTTACCCGGCGGGCCTTGCGCAGGCTGCGGGCGCGTTCTTTCTCAAAGCCTTGTATGCCGGTTCCTTCCGGGAAGAACACGGACCAGGTCTTTTCCGCCGTCTCGCAGGGATCAGGAGCGGTTTCACGCCTCTTCATCCAGGCGGACGTCTCCCTGAGGCGGGAAAGGAAGTCCGGGTCGCGCTCACATGCCAGGCGGATCTCACTCTTAACACGCTCCACGCCCTCGAGATAGAAGCGGGCCAGGCCTTCGAGCGCAGGATCTCTTCGTGAAAGGCTCAGGGCCTCCTGCGCTTTATAGGCCAGGGGATGCTCGGATCCGCAGAGGGAGATCAGAAAGGCCGCGTTCAACCTGCGGGCATTATCCGCCTCGGAACGGCCTTGTTCCAAAAACTGGGCGGGCGCGTCCACCGCCGCCGGCTGCTCTGAACCGGGGGCCGGGGTGCCTGCAAGAAAATCCAGGATGGACTCGAAGGGATCAGGCATGCCGGTCTCTGCATGGCGAGGAAGTTCTGCTCAACCCGTACTTGCGAAGCTTTCGGGTCAGGGTGGACATGCTGACGCCCAGGATCCGGGCTGCGTCCTCCTGTCTGGGGTGCCGGCTCAGGGCCTCGGCCAGGAGGGATTTTTCATACCCTTCGAGTTCTTCTTTCAGCGGCCTCAAGGCGCGGGCCTCGGGGGAATGGACCCTTCCCGGGGATAAGGGCCCCCTGCGGGCACGGACGTCTTGAAACCGTTCCGGAAGGTCATGCACCCTGATCAGGTCGCAATTCTGCAAAATAATGAGCCTCTCCATCAGGTTGGCCAGTTCCCGGACGTTCCCCGGCCAGTCATAGCTTGTAAGACTGTCCACGGCCTCGGGGCTGATCCAGGTATTCGTGCCGTAGCGGAGGTTGAAATGTTCCAGATAGTGGTAAAGGAGTTCGGGAATGTCTTTCCTGCGCTCGCGAAGCGGCGGGATGGCAAGGGGGAACACGTTCAGCCGGTAGTAAAGGTCCTGCCGGAACAGGCCCCCGGCGACCATTTTCTCCAGGTCCCGGTTCGTTGAGGCGATTATGCGGGTGTTCAGGGGCCGTTCCCGCACGGCCCCTATTTTCATCACGGAACGCGCCTCGATTACGCGCAGGAGTTTGGCCTGGAGTTCGAGTGGCAGCTCCCCTATCTCGTCCAGGAGAAGCGTCCCTCCCTGTGCGCTCTCGAACAGGCCCTCTTTGCCGCCCTTCCTCGCGCCGGTGAATGCCCCGGGTTCGTATCCGAAGAGCTCGGATTCCATGAGGGAGGGGGGAATTGCACTGCAGTTCACCGTAAGAAAAGGGCCTTGGCAGGATGGGCTCCGCTCGTGTATAATCCGGGCAAACAATCCCTTGCCGGCGCCTGTCTCCCCCGTCAGGAGAACGGGGCAGTCGAACAGGGAGAGCCTCTCGATCTTGTTGAAGAGGTTGATCATCCGAGAGCTCGCCCCGACGACCCGGGCCTGGGAAGGTTGAAACGCGTTGTGATTTCCGAAAAAGCTCTCCAACTCGCGCAGGGACTGGGTGCCCTTTACGCTTCTCATTATAGTTGCCATACGGATGACGTTACGTTCCCTGTCATATACGGGAAATGCACTTGAAAACAGCTTTTTCCCCGCCATGGTGGTAACCGTGGCGGTGGAAGGCCGCTTTCTATGGAGCAATCGCAGGATGGATGAGTTATCGATGATCCCTTTGTCTACGGCGTCCTGCACGTGAAGGCTCAGAAAATGGTGCGATCCAAGACCCGTGATCTGCTCGAATGCACTGTTCACTCTTGTCATGACGCCCCGGGAGTCCGCAACACAGATCCCGTACGTGCAGTGCTGAATGATTGCCTCGGACTCCAGCGAGAATTGCGGTTTGACTTCCATGAAATTGCCTCGAAGGGTTTGGCCCATATGGGCGATCTTGCGGGGGATTGGTCAGGAATGACTGCTCAGTTTTGGTGATTCACTCTCCTTTCCGCATGCCCCCGCCCGTTTTTCCAGACGGGGCGGGACGAGGTTTTCGTAAGGTATTCGTGCCGCTTATACAATGCTTTTCTTTTTTTTGCAAAGGATTCGTAAGCCGGGCACGCAATTTGGATAGGCGTCAATTGTGGAGACAACAAAAAAAGGAGGGGTAAAATGGGGAAAAAGCGATTCTTTGAAGTGTGGGCCATCGTCCTCGGATTGGTTCTGGTCCTGCCGGCGGTCTCCGCGGGCGTGTCGGCGGCGGAGAAGGGGGACCCCATCATATTCGGGGCACCGGTTCCCCGGGCGAGTGCCTACGGGCAGAACGGGGAGCGGGGCATGATCATGGCCGCAGAGGAGATCAATGCGGCGGGAGGCATCAAACTCAAGGGCAAGATGCATCCATTGGACCTCCAGATCATCGACAGCCGGGATGAAGAGCCGGGAGTGCCTACAAGCTCCGTTCTCCTGGCCATAGAACAGCTCATACTCAGGAAAAAGTCGGATCTGATCGTGGGAGGGCCCTGCATGAGTGAAGCCGGCATAGCCGCCATGGACCTCTACTCCAGGTACAAGATCGTGGATATGGTCTCCATCGGCTGCTACACGCCTTCCTGGGACGAGAAGGTGGCTTCCGATCCAGAAAAGTACAAGTACTCCTTCCGTGTGAGCGGCAGCGTCAAGTGGTACATCAAGGAGGCCATTGATCTCCTCACCCGGATCAAAGAGGAACACGGTTTCAACAAGCTCTTCATTCTGATCGACGACAGCCTCATGTGCCGCAGGGCAGCCGGCATTGTCGAGAAACTGGCCGTCAAGACAGGCTGGGAGATAGCCGGCCAGGACAAGCACCCCATCGGCACTACCGACTACTCCGCGGCCCTGGGTGAGGTCAAGAAGTCCGGTGCCGAAATCCTGTTCATCTGGGCATACTCGCCTGAGACTTCGATCCTGCTCAAGCAGTGGGCGGATATGGAGGTGCCGGCCCTTCCCATGGGGTTCATCGGCGCGGGTGAGGATCCGGGCTTTTGGGAGGCGACGGATGGAAAGTGCGAGTATGCGGTGGTGACGCTCTCAGAGACGGGAAATGTCCCCACCAACGTCACGCCCGGCGCGATGGAGTTCTATAACGCCTTTGAAAAGCGCTGGGAAGTGCCCCCCCGGAGCACAGGGTGTGTGAGCGGCTATGAGTCCCTTTACGTTCTAAAGGACGCCATCGAGCGGGCCGATTCCCTGGAAGACGACGCCCTGATCAAAGCGCTCGAAGAGACCAACCTGCCGGGGGTGCGGGGGACGATACGGTTTGATGAGAACCATCAGGTCGTATACGGCTATGACCCGGCCGATTCCGTTTTGGGCTGCTGGGTCCAGTGGCAAGACGGCGAACGCGTTCAGATCTTTCCGGAAGCGGCGGCCATGGGCAAGATCAAGATGCCGCCCTGGCTGACAAAATAATCCAAAAATTTCCCCTGCCGCGGCCCGCCCGGGGCGGGGGAAGGGCGCATTCGAGATTGCCGGCTGTCTTTCACGCCCCGGAATGGATTGCGTATGGAAATCCTGATCTATGGTACGGTCAACAGTGTAACCTTTGCGCTGATCGCTGTGGGGTTCACGCTGGTTTACGGCGTGGCACGCGTGCCCAATTTCGCCCACGGGTCAATTTATGTGCTCTCGGGGTTCCTCACCTACACGTTCATCAAGGACCTGAGCATGCCTTATCCCCTGGCCGTTATTGTGACGCTGCTGATCGCCGCGGCCATCGGACTGGTCATTTACAGGTTAATCCTTATACGATTGCGCGGACTGCCCACATCCGAGATCATAGCGTCCTTTGCAGTGAGCCTGATCATTCTCGAAGGCCTTCGCATGCAGGGCATCTGGGGGTTCAAGGGTTTCATCGGGCCGTTCTACATGCTGCCGCCCTTTATCGAGGGCAAGGTAAGCGTTTTCGGCGTGTTTGTGGACTACCAGCGGCTTCTGATCATTGCGGCCGGGTTTCTGGTTGTGGGGGCCCTGTGGTTTTTCACCCACTACACCAAGGTGGGGCTGAAGCTCCGGGCCATAGCCCAGGACGAGCATGCGGCCATGATGCTTGGGATCCATTCGGATCGCACCGCCATGATCAGCATGGCCATCGGGTCGGCCCTCGCCGGGCTCGCCGCCTTGTTGATTCTTCCTCTGGGTAACATCACGGCCGAGGCCGGCTACAAAGTGCTTATCTACGCCCTGGCCGTGTGTATCATCGGAGGCCTGGGGAGTTGGGGCGGTGCCGTGCTCGCGGCCTTTGTGATAGGTTTCGCAATGAAAATCAGCACGGCCCTGTTCGGCGCGATGTGGGAGTCGGTTGTGCTTGTGGGGACGATTATCGCCATCCTGCTTTTCCGGCCCTCCGGGCTCATGGGAAGGCAGAAAGAGCTGGAGGAAAGGGTTTAAGCCGTGGAAGGGACGAAGACCCGGCGTAAAAAGCGACTTGACCGTTCCATAAAGGTGCGCACTGAAGGGATCTATGCGCTGAGTTCCTGGTCGGAGATCGGCTATCTGATGTTCCCGCGGGCACTTCTCATCGTGGGACTCTTAATTCTCCCGTTCTTCCTGGATCTTTACTGGCAGCGGGTGATCTGCCAGGCGGGGATCTATGCGCTCCTGGCCCTTGCCTTCGACTTCCTGGCCGAGTTCGTGGGCCTCGTTTGCCTTGGCGGGGCCCTTTTCGTGGGAGCGGGCGGCTACATATCGGGCCTCCTCAATTCCACCTTCGGATGGCACCCCTTGATCTGCATCCCCATGGGGACCATCGGTGGTGCTGTTTTCAGCACGGTGGTGCTCATACCCGCCTTGAGGCTCAGGGGCATCTATTTCGCCATAGTGAGCTTTATGCTGCCGCTCTTTGCGGTTTACATCATCATCGCCCTGAGTATTTTCGGCGGCACCGAAGGAATCAGCGCCCTGGATACGCTCCCCAACACCTGGGTCGAGATCTACCTGATCCTCTCCGTGGTCCTGATCGCGCTTTTCCTTGTCCGCCGGCTCGTGAACGAGGACATGGGGCTCATCCTCAGGGGGGTCAAGGAAAATGACCAGGCCGTAAAGGCCTCGGGGATAAGCATTACCAACTACCGTATAAGGGCGGTATTCATCGCCGCCCTGCTGGGGTCCTTCGGAGGGGCCTACCTGAGCCATCTCTACGGATGGCTGGGAATCAGCCTCTTTTCCATGGATTTCTCCATCCTGCCCATTGCCGCGGCGGTCATGGGAGGTTTGGGGTCTCTTGCCGGCCCGGTTCTCGGCGCGTTGATCCTGACCCCCCTTTCCGAGGCCCTCCGAGGATTCGGGCAGCTGAGGGTGGTGGTCTACAGTGTGATTCTCATCGCCTTTATCGTTTACAAGCCCGAGGGGATCATGAGCTGGCTGCAGCGTAAGTATCAACAGTTCGAACACTGGGAAGAAGTGTAACCATGGAAAACAACGGACCGTTTCTGAGTCTGAAAGGCGTGAGCAAGGCGTTCGGCGGGGTGCAGGCCGTACTGGACGTGAGCTTTGATCTTTACAAGGGGGAGATTCTCGGAGTCATAGGCCCCAACGGGTCGGGAAAGACAACGCTGGTGAATCTCACGTCGGGTTTCATCCGGCCGGATCGGGGGACTGTCAGCTTCAAGGGAAAGAACATCACGGGCCAGCCCCCACACAAGATCGCCAACATGGGGCTGACCCGGACCTTCCAGGTGATGCGCCCCTACCACAGCCTGGCGGCATTCAAGAACCTGATCGTGCCCCTGAATTCGCCACGGGTGAAGCGCACGCGAGGCGGCAGGTTGGGGGACCTTGACGCCGTGGCCATCGATATCCTCGAGGACATCGGATTCGAGAGGGACGCCAGGGTCCCTTACAAGCCGGCGGGTTCGCTTCCCCTGGGTTATCTGAAGCGCCTGGAGCTGGGCCGGTGCATTGCACTCCAGCCCGAGGTGGTCTTGTGCGACGAGATCTTTTCGGGTCTGAGCATGTCCGAGATCAGCTCACTCCTTCCTCTCATGGAGCGGCTCCAGATGGAGGGTGTGACCCTCGTGATGGTGGAACACCGGCTGCGGGAGCTGTTCAGGCTGGCGGACCGGGTCATGGTCATGAACTTCGGCGAGAAGATTGCGGACGGTCCGCCGGCGGAGGTCATGGAGGACCCGGAGGTGAGGAGAGCCTATATGGGCAGGGAGACGTCCTGATGACCCTACTGGAAGTAAAAGACCTCATGGTGTTCTACGAGAACGCCGTCGCCATCAATAATGTGAACCTGGGCTGCATCCGGGGCAAGATCACGGGGGTTTTCGGCGCTAACAGTGCAGGCAAGTCCACCCTCATGTCCACCATCTCCGGCATCATCCTGGACATCAAGCGAAAGGAACGGATGCGGGGAGGCCAGCGTATAGTGGTGCTTGGAAACATCCTTTACGAGGGCCGGGACATCACGGACATGGAGGCGAGCTTCCGGGCCCGCAGCGGGATAGTGCTTTGCCCTGAGCGGCGGCGGATTTTTCCGGAGAGCACGGTCATGGAGAACCTTCGGATCGGGGGCATCCTGGCGACACGGGAACAGGCCAGGAAGACCCTGGACTATGTTTTTACGATTTTTCCCGCCCTGAAGAACCTGCGCAAGCGTGAAGGGGGCTTTCTGAGCGGGGGCGAGCAGCAGATGCTTGCAATCGGCCGCGCACTCATGGCCCAGCCCAAGGTACTCATGCTGGACGAGCCCCTGCTGGGCCTGAGCCCGCTCATGGAGGAGATCCTCATTGAGGCCATACGTAACATCAACCGGGAGATAGGGCTGACAGTGCTTGTTTCCGAGCAGTACGCCCGGCCCGTGCTGCCGATCATCGACTACGGGTACATCCTGGAGAACGGCACGGCCGTGCTGGAAGGGAACAGCCGGGAGCTGATGGACAATCCGGATGTGAAGGCCGCCTATTTCGGGGTGTGAGCTTTTCGCATCAGTCAACCAACGGGCGACGAGACATGGGTAAATACGACGAGCCTTTGATTGCCGGTATAGAACGGGCCGCCGGGAAATATCCGGACCGTACCGCTGTCATATACCTTGGCGAACGTATCACATACAAGAAGCTCCTGGAGCAGATCCGCCGGTTCGCCGCGGCCCTCCACGGCCTGGGCCTTCGCAAGGGCGACAAGATAATGATCTACATCCCGAACTGCCCGCAGTTCCTCATCGCCTACTTCGGAGCGCAACTGATCGGCGCGGTGCCCGTCCCGGTATCGCCCATCTACACTCCCCATGAAGTCAAGTACCTGGTCGAGGACGCCGAGGCGGAAACCATGCTCTGCATGGACACCAACTTCAGATACGCCCGGGAGGTGTTTCAAGAGACCCGTCTTAAGCGGATCATCGTCACCAGCTATGTGGATATGCTTCCAGCGTATAAGCGGCTCATAGGCTTTCTCTTCGATGTGGTGCCCGAGGGAAAGATTGAGAAGGGCCCCAATGTCCATTCCTTTCGGAAGCTCCTTAAGAGCTACCCGCCGAGTCCTCCCGAGGTCGAGATCGACCCTGCGAGCCAGCTCTGCTACATCCTTTACACCGGCGGCACAACGGGGTTTCCCAAGGGATGCATCATCACCCATACCGGAATGGTTTCCTTTGTCAGCGACATCAGTAAGGTGGGCGAGGGGTTCATAGAGGACGGCAAGGAGGTCTTCATAATGGTGAACCCCCTTTTTCACCAGATGGCCCAGGGCGTGATCCTCGGTATGGTGCTTACCAAGGGCAACACGGCGGTGCTCATGCCCATTCCACAGGTGGACCCCATTCTCAAGGCCATCGAGCGGTACAGGGGGACCTTGTTCCTCGGCGCCCCCACCCTGTACCGTATGATCCTGGAGAACGACCGGCTTGCCTACTATGACTTGAGTTCGCTCAAGTACTGCTGGAGCGGCGGGGACGTGCTCCCCCTCGAGGTCTTCCGGCGCTGGGACGAGCGGTTCCATGTCTCCATCTACCAGGTCTACGGCGCAACCGAAGTGGGTTTCACCTCCATGACACCGCTCGACCGGGAACCCGTGCCCGGCAGCGTGGGCGTACCGCTTCCTTCACGGGAGGTGAAGATAGTGGAC
>JAWLEX010000113.1:0-9769 GCA_041685835.1 Desulfatiglandales bacterium | reverse complement strand
GATAGCGATTTCGATCCCGAAGAAACCAAACTAAACGCTTATTCTTAGTGCCAGTGCTCCTTGACTTTGGGTTGCGGGCAAAGACCCGCATTAGATTTTTTTGGGTATTTCTTTTGGGGCAGGAGCGCGGGGAAGAATTTGATTGAGGATCAAGTTTATCAGAGATATCATCCGGTGATGAAATACCCACAAAACAGCCCGCGCAGGCCTAAAAGAGGGATCTGCGTTGTTAAGCTGGTTTCCATCCAGAAATGGTCTTTTTTGCCTAATTTCTGAATTGGAAACTTGCTGGTGCCAAAAAAGCGTTTATGGATGAGCACTAAGCTACACAATGCAATCGGACATGTTGCTCGAACGTAGAATCACCGAGCGATGCAAGGGGGATCAGTGGCCGGCAAGGACAACCAGCAAGAGCAGGCCGATCTGTCCGGACAGCTTCTCGAGCTTTACCAGGACCTTCTTCAGGAAGGTATCCTGGAGGACATGGAGCTCTATAACACAGATCCCATCCGTATGGTCAGTGAAGAGATGGCGGATTTCATCCGGACGATCACCGGTGATTCCGCCACGAACGGCCCGGAATCGGAGCAGGAGCAGTCCGGGGATACCGCCGTATTCGTCTCCCGCATCCTGGCGGCAGCTGAGGCACTGCCCCTGACAAAGGCGGAGTCACCCAAAAGCCGTCTGGATGAAATCAAGGCGCCCTTGCAACGGAGCGTCGATCTCCTCACAAAAATTATCGAGGACGACAAGGCGATCCGGGTATCCAAGCAGACCCTCAGGCAAAACGTTGAGATCCTCAATCAGTGCCTTTCCAGGCTGGACCGGGTCGATTAGCGCTCCTGCCGCTCCGGGATGTTCGGCATGCTTGTTCGGTGCCCCTTATAGTTGATCAGGCGGTATCCCTTGTCTGTCTTCCCATCAATGTACTGCCGGGCAATCCGGCTAAAGGTATTTCTTGAATTCCCTTGGCGTGACATGAGTCCTGTGTTCTTCCCAGTCACGCATCTTGAGGGCCATGTAATTCGTGTAGGCCCGCTCTCCGAGCAATTGCCGGAGAAAGCGGCTTCTTTCGGCCTCAACAAGGGCCTCATAGAGGCACTTGGGAAGAAAACGCCGGTCCCTGACCTTTGAACCGTAGCGTTTCCTGTAAGTGTTCCCCGAATCCGGCTTGCCTGGATCATTCCGGTTTCGAATGCCGTCAAGCCCCATGGCGATCAGTGCGGCTATCTGGAGGTAAACATTTCCCCAGGGATCAGGACTTCTGAGTTCAATCCGCACGTCCTCAGGGCCGTTGAAGTGGGGGACCCGGACCATGGAGCTGCGATTCCTGAAACCCCAGGAGCGAATGACGGGTGCCTCGCGCTCCAGCACATAGCCCTTGTAGGAGTTCTGTGTCGACGCCATTATCAGGGAGGTCCCCCGGGCGTGGTGGAGGATTCCTCCCATGAAGTGCATGGCAATCCCGCTGAGCGGCTCTGCCTCGGAGGGTCCCGCAAACAGACTGCGGCCCTCGAGGTCCTGCATGGATATGTGGATGTGAAAAGCGCTTCGGTTCTGCCCATTAAAAGGCTTGGGCATGAACGTGGCGTGGTATCCGTGAGCCGCTGCGGTCTGCTGAGCCACATGGTTGAAGAGAACGGTGCGGTCCGCCGCCTTGAGCGGGTCTGTCGCCTCGAGATTGATCTCGTGCTGGGAGGGGGTCACCTCGTGGTGGGCCTTCTCGAACTGAATGCCGCAAGCTGCCAGGATCGCGATGATCTCATTCCGGACCGCTTCGCCTCGGTCGTGAGGCGCAGGATGGAAGTATCCGGCCTTGTCCGTATGGATGTCCTCGTTCCACTCAGCCCCGTTTAGGATGAAAAACTCATGCTCCGGACCGACCGTAAACCGGCACTTGAATTCGGTTTCGCCTTCAGCAACGACCCGCTCCAGAATAGCCCTGGGATCGGTTTGGGAGCGTTTTCCTTTGTCGTTGTAGATATGTCCGATAAAAAAGGCCAGCCGTTCGTGCTGAAATGGTACTACGATGAAACTGTCCGGATCAGGGACCAGGATCCGGTCGCTGCTTTCAACTGAGGCATATCCGGCGATCGAACTTCCGTCAAAGCCGACGCCGTTCTCAATAAACCGCTCGATATGCTCCGGGTTGATCGGCAGGCTCATCACCCGGCCGTTAAGGTCCAGAAAAAAGACTTTGGTTGTATTCGCCTCGTTAAGCCGCCTCTTGATCTCCTCGATCCTGGCCATTCGTCCATCTCCTCGATTTTCCAGCATGAATAAGTAAACACATTAGGGTTTGAAGGCATGATCTCCATAGCAGGGGGCCCCCATGAATGCAACCTTTTTCAGCGGGAGGGTGAGGAAGAAAAGCGGTTTGTTTTGGATTGGAAGACTCGACTCCGGAAGGGTCCGAACAGTTACATCCCGGTATCCAAGGGCAAGGGGTGCTGTGCAAACCCTTTCAAAAGGTTTTACATATTGTTCGCAAGTGATTATACTTGAATCTATGCCTTTTTCGGTTTTCAGGAACAGCAGGGTTTGAAAAACGTGTTCATGGACCCATCCCCTGACTACATATTTCAGGCCGGGTCTTGTGTAATTTGAAGGGAGTCCTGCCGGAGATGAAGATCCTACTACTGGGAAGCACCGGAATGCTCGGAAGCGACTGCAAACTGGCCCTTGAACGGGAACACGAAGTGCTGGCTCCCGACAGAAAGAAGCTTGACATAGTCAGCTGGGACAACGTTATCGAGACGATGCAGCGCGTGTTACCGGACGCCGTCATCAACTGCGCAGGCATGGCGGATATCAATGAATGCGAGAGTGACGAGCTATCACTCCGCAAAATCAATGTTGAAGGACCCAGAAACCTGGCCCAGGGATGCGCCAGGTTTGATTGCAGGCTGATACATATATCGAGTTATTGCGTGTACAACGGCCTGAAAAGCATACCCCAGCCGTATTTTGAGGACGACACGGTAGATCCTTTATCAAGCTATGGAAGCGGTAAGGTATTCAGTGAAACAGCAGTTAGAGAGAATGCACCCCACTATATAATTATACGTACCGGGTGGCTTTATGGCATTAAAGGTAAAAATTTTGTCACTAATATTTTATTAAAAGCCCTGGAGGGTGGAAGAAAAAAACAAACTATTCAAGTCGAAGAAGATCAGTACGGATCCCCCACTTGGACCTATCGCCTGGCTTACCAGATTCGGGAGATGCTTCGCGAAGATGTACACGGGACATATCACGCGACATCAGAAGGATACTGCAACCTGTTGGATTTCGCCAGGGCTGTCCTTGATAAGCTCAATATCAAGGCCAACCTTAAGGGCCAAAAGACCTCACAAATTTCAAAACACGTCCCGATAGTGTGCAACGGAATTCTAGAAAATCGTCTTTTAAAGAAGCAGGGAATTAATATCATGCAGGACTGGAAAACCGATCTGGACCTGTTTTTAGACCAAAACGGAGAAGAACTTATCAAACGTATCAAGAATCAATTAAAACAAGGTTAGTTTCCATCCAGAAATGGTCTTTTTTGCCAATCTCGGCGTCAATCTGCGAGGTTGGCAAAAAATCCTCATTTCTGAATTGGAAACTTGCCAGTGCCAAAAAAGCGTTTCTGGATGGGCACAAGGTTAGATTTGCCTGCCGATCATAGCCCCCTCATAAATGGCCGCCTTGGCGCTTCTGGGTTCCAGGCAGTCCCCGATTCGATATGTGGGGATACCCAAATTGAGAACCCCTTCGTGCAAGCTGTTATCCGGCCTCATTCCGGTGACTAGGACTACCAGGCCGGCCTCTATGAAGCGCTCGCCTGAATCGCGGTTTCGTGTTAATACGCCGTTTTCCCGGATGCAGGAAACCTCGAAACCCGTCATCAGAGAAACCCCGCGTTCCGCCAGCTTCTCGAGAATCATCTTGCGCGTTACAGACTCGATGCGGGGACCAATGCGCATGAGTTTCTCAACTATGGTCACGGGACACCCGTTTTCTGAGAGGTGCAACGCCAATTCGCAGCCGGTTGAGCCCCCTCCGATGACAACACATGAAGGACCCGGGGAGGGGGGAGGTTCCAGAAGGACCTCGGATATGGGTCGAACGATGGGGGTGTCTATTCCAGGGACAGGCGGGTAATCGGGAACCGAACCTGTGGCCAGCACGAGGACGTCGGGGTTTACCTCGGCCACTGTTTCCGGGGTCACGTTAAGGCTCAGATGAAACCGGACTCCGTATTTTTCCGCCTGCCTTTTCTGGTAAGCCATTAAAGAGAGCAGTTCACGTTTATAGCCTGTAACCGCTCCGAGAATGAGCTGCCCGCCAAGGGACGCCTGGCGCTCGTACAAATGGACCTCGTGGCCCCGCCGGGCCGCAACCCAGGCAACGTCCAGACCACCCGGACCGCCGCCCACCACCATCACCTTCTTTGCAATGTCAGCAGGAGTCAGGATCATCTCCTTCTCACGACCCAGGGTGGGATTCACCAGGCATTCCACCCGTCCTTTTCGAAAAATGGATTCCATGCAGGTGTTGCAGGCAATACATGTACGGATGTCGTCAATACGTCCCTCGCGGGCCTTGATAGGCATTTCGGGATCGGCAAGCAGTCCCCGCCCTATACAGACCAGGTCGGCTTTTCCCATGGCGATAATCTCGTTGGCGATCTCCGGGCTGTTGATGCGCCCAACGGCCATGACCGGCACTTTCAAAGCCTTGCGAATCTCGGCGGCGGAGTCAGCCAGACAGGCCTTTTGCATGAACATGGGCTGGCAAATCCATTCCGGGGTGGCATCGTTACCTGCCGACACCTGCACCGCATCAACGCCGCAGTCAACCAGCCCTTTAAGTATCTTGATGCTTTCCGCCACGTTAAGCCCCTCTGGAACGAATTCCTGGGCGCTGATCTTGAACGCCAAAGGATATTCCGAGCCCACCCTGCGGCGAATCTCCTCCACGACCTCTCGGGCGAACCGCGAGCGTTTCTCGGTGTCGCCCCCATACTCATCCGTCCGAACATTTGAAAAGGCGGACATGAACTGGTTTATCAGGTAACCGTGTGCCCCGTGTACCTCGATCAGCTCGAAACCCGCCTCCACAGCTCTGGCTGCGGCGTCTCCGAATTGCCGGACAATATGCCTGATTCCTTCCTGACTAAGCGGTTCCACATCACCTCGAATGGTGGGGCAGGGGAGGTGGGAAGGCGCAAAGGGCTTCCGGCCGATGACCCGGGGCGACGTCTGGCGACCGCCATGATGAATCTGGACCGCGGGGACCGCCCCTTCTTCCTTTATACTCTGAGCAATCCTGGAGAGACCCTCAACAAAGCGATCATCGTAGATTCGGGCCTGGTGCGGAGATACAATGCCTTCCGGAGCAACGGCACATGCCTCGACGATCACCATGGCCGGGCCGCCGGCGGCGCGCCGGCGATAGTGTTCGACTGTTTTTTCCGTTATTGACCCGTCCTCTTCGATCAGAAACGAGGCCAGGCCCGGCATCACGATCCGGTTTTGAAGGGTCACACTCTTAAGGGTAAACGGGGTGAACAGCTCCTTCAGCATATCGCGTACCTCTCTTGGGAGACTTCGAGCTTCCTGGGACACCGACGGCAAGGTTCACTGGTGCGGAGGATGAGCGTCCGATGCACTGGCTTGTTTTTTTGTTTTTATTTTACCTGTCCCATAGGTGTTTCGATTTGGATTTTCTCATCAATATTTTCATGCACAGGGGTGATCGCTATACAGGCCATGAGCATTCGGTGTTGCTGAGTCCTTTGTGGTGAATCTCAAAGTTTGTTATTGATGAGCCGTTGCCTGCCGGCAAAACGGGCGATACAGGAAATAAACGATTCTTGCAGGAAATGCAACCTCCACGAGGGGAACTTGGGCCTGCATAAACTAATAATTAGCTTTAATTATAGGGTATAACCATCTACCATTAAAGGTAAATCATCGAAGAGATCGCGCGGGGTCAACTCATTACGGTTTCAAAAAAATCGTTTCCCTTATCATCGACGATGATAAAGGCCGGAAAGTCCTTGACTCGAATACGGTAGATTGCTTCCATGCCAAGTTCCGGGTATTCCAGGATTTCCACCTCTTGGATACATTCTTTTCCGAGTCGTGCAGCCGGCCCTCCAATGGATCCCAGGTAAAATCCACCGTGCTTTTTGCAGGACTCGGCAACTATCTTTGCGCGGTTACCCTTGGCCAGCATGACCAGTGATGCGCCGAGGGATTGAAACCCGGGCACGTAAGAATCCATTCGCCCGGCCGTTGTGGGGCCGAATGACCCCGACGGGAACCCTTGAGGCGTCTTGGCCGGGCCGGCATAATATATGATGTAATCCCTTAGATAGTCCGGGAGCCCCTCGCCTCTGTCCAGGCGTTCCTTGAGCCTGGCGTGGGCAATATCCCTGGCCACCACGATATCGCCATTCAACATCACCCGCGTGGCCACTGGATACCTGCCGAGTTCGGCCCGTATCTCGTCCATGGGGCGGTCAAGGTCAATGCGGACGGCCTCCTCGTCCCCGGGTTCGGGCCGGGAAAGGAAACGCGCCGGGTCCCTGTCAAGCTTTTCCAGAAAGATTCCGTCAGGCGTGATCTTTGCACGTATGTTGCGGTCCGCGCTGCAACTCACCCCCACTCCCACCGGACAGGAGGCCCCATGCCTAGGGAGCCGAATGACCCTTACGTCAAGGCAGAAATACTTACCACCGAACTGCGCCCCTATGCCGATTCGCCTGGAGCGCTCGAGAAGGTCCGCTTCCAACTCCGGGACCCGAAACGCCCGCCCACTGTCGTTACCGGTGCAGGGCAGGGTGTCGAGATATCCTGCTGTAGCCAGTTTGACTGTCTTAAGGTTGGCCTCGGGCGAGGTTCCGCCGATTACGAATGCGAGATGGTAGGGTGGGCATGCAGCCGTTCCCAAGGCTTTCATCTTTTTTTCGAGAAAAGGCCCCAGTGTGTCAGGGTGGAGAATCGCCTTGGTCTCCTGGAACAAAAAAGTCTTGTTGGACGACCCGCCGCCCTTGGCGATAAAAAGAAAGGCGTAGGAATCTCCTGAAACAGCCTGAAGATCAATCTGGGCCGGCAGGTTAGTGCCTGAGTTTTTCTCTTCGTAAAGTCCCAACGGGACATTCTGGGAATAGCGGAGGTTGTTACGGGTGTACGCATTGAACACTCCCCTGGACAACGCCTCCTCGTCGGATCCGCCGGTCCAGACCTGCTGTCCCTTCTTTCCAAGGACGATGGCCGTACCTGTGTCCTGGCACATGGGAAACACACCGTCAGCCGCTATGACTGCGTTCTTGAGCATCTCCAGGGCGACATACCGGTCGTTGTCCGATGCTTCCGGGTCATCCAGAATGGCCGCCAGTTGTGTAAGGTGAGACGTCCTCAGCAGGTGCGCAACATCCCGAAAGGCCTCCTCAGCCAGCCGGGTGAGCCCGGCCGGATCCACCTTTGTGATGCGGTTTCCATCAAAAGCTCCTGAAGAGACATGATCCGTGGTAAGCAGCCTGTAATCAGTGAAATCATCGCCGAGGGGAAAAGGCTCCTGATAAACGAACTCCGGCATATGAAGGCCTCCTCTTACCTTATGAGCTGTCAGACGGCTGGTTTACTGACACGAACCACAGGCACGAATCACGGCCCTTCTTCCCCGGAGCCGAAACTCGCCCTGATGAACTCCCGGTTCATTCGCGCGATGTTGGTGATCTTGATCTCTTTAGGGCAGGCGGCCTCGCACTCACGCTCGTTGGAGCAGTTGCCGAACCCCAGGCCGTCCATGGTCCGCTGCATGGTGAGGATGCGCTTTTCGGCCTCGGGAACTCCCTGGGGAAGGAGGACGAAGTGGGAGACCTTGGCTCCCACAAAGAGCATGGCCGAGGCATTGGGGCAGGCGGCCACGCATGCCCCGCACCCGATACAGGCTGCCGCGTCCATGGCCTGATCCGCTTTCTGCTGGGGCACGGGGATGCTGTTGGCCTCGGGCGCGGAGCCCGCGTTGACGGAAACATAACCGCCGGCCTCCATGACACGGTCCAGGGCCGAGCGATCTACAATAAGATCCTTTATAAGGGGAAACGCCCTGGCACGCCAGGGCTCCACCACAATCACGTCGCCGTTCTTGAATTTGCGCATGTGAAGCTGGCACAGGGTTGTGGCGGGCTCCGGTCCGTGGGCGATACCGTTTACCACCGCCCCGCACATGCCGCAGATCCCCTCCCGGCAGTCACTGTCGAACTCAATAGGTTCCTTTCCTTCCAGGGTCAGGCGCTCGTTCAGCACATCCAGCATTTCGAGAAAGGACATGTGTGTCTCAACATCCGGGACATCGATTGTGTCGAATCGTCCCTTGACCCCCGGGGCCTTCTGCCGCCAGACTACAAGGCTGATATGGATAGTATTATGCATTTCCCGTGTCACTTGTAGCTCCTCTGGGAAAGTTTTACATTTTCGAACACGAGATCCTCCATATGCCGGCGGGGAGGGACCCCGGAGTCCCCGCTGTACTCCCACGCAGCTACATGGCAGAACTTCTCGTCGTCACGCCTGGCCTCCCCGTCTTCAGTCTGAAACTCCTCCCGGAAATGCCCTCCGCAGGATTCCCTTCGTTCAAGGGCGTCCAGCACCATGAGCTCGGCAAAGTCCAGGAAGTCCTGGAGCCGGTACGCCTTCTGCAGGCCCTGGTTCATGTCTTTGCTCCCCCCGGGCACCCTGAGCCTGGTGCGGAATTTATCACGAAGCTCCGTTATGAGCCCGACCGCCTTGTGAAGGCCCGTTTCATTGCGGGCCATGCCGCAATGCTCCCACATGATTTCGCCCAGTTCTCGATGGAGGCTGTCAGCGGTACAATCGCCGTTGATTTCCAGAAGGGCCTTGATACGGCGTTCAATCCCGCTGACCGCTGAATCAAAAGCCGCGTGGTCGGTCCCCACGGTGGAGGGCTGCACATCGGCAAGGTAGCCGCCTATGGTGTAAGGCAGCACAAAATACCCGTCGGCCAGTCCCTGCATAAGGGCGCTTGCGCCCAGACGATTGGCGCCATGGTCCGAAAAGTTCGCTTCCCCGATCACGAACATGCCCGGGATGGAGCTCATAAGGTTGTAGTCCACCCAGAGTCCTCCCATGGTGTAGTGGGTGGCCGGGTAGATCATCATGGGTGTCTCGTAAGGATCTTCATCCACTATGTTCCGGTACATGTCGAACAGGTTTCCGTACTTCTTACGGATGACCTCCCTGCCGTCACGCCTGATGGCGTCTTTGAAGTCCAGGTACACGGCGTAGCCCGTGGGGCCCACGCCGAACCCGGAATCACATACGGCCTTGGCCGCCCTCGAGGCCACATCCCTGGGGACCAGGTTGCCGAAGCTGGGATAACGCCGCTCCAGGTAATAGTCCCGCTCCTGCTCTGGAATCCCGTTGGGCGGACGCGGGTCCCCGGCCTTGGCCGGGACCCATACCCGGCCGTCGTTTCGAAGGCTCTCGCTCATAAGGGTCAGTTTGGACTGGTAGTCGCCGTGGTGTGGGATGCAGGTCGGGTGGATCTGGCTGAAGCAGGGATTGGCAAAGACCGCTCCTCTCCGATAGGCCTGGAATGCGGCGCTGACATTGCTGCTCATGGCGTTGGTGGAAAGGAAAAACACGTTGCCGTAACCGCCGGTTGCCAGGACTACCGCATCGGCCACGTGTCGCTCGAGTTCCCCGTTGATGAGGTTTCTCACTACAATTCCCACGGCCCGGCCGTCCGCGAG